>SVDE01000138.1 GCA_015057955.1 Lachnospiraceae bacterium
CACCGCAGGTGATGTATTTACCGGCACGAAGTCAGTCATAGAAGCCATAGCAGGCGGCAGAAAAGCAGCCGAGCAGATGGATCTGTACATGGGCGGTGACGGATGCATAGACGAGATACTGGTTGATCCTGAAATAGCCGATCCGTATATCGGCAGGATCGAAGGCTTTGGCGATCTTGAGAGAGTGGAGCCTGAAATGGCAAAAGCTCCTGAAAGAGCGAAGGGATTTGATCCGGTAGAGTTTCCGTTCACATGTGAGCAGGCGGGATGCGAGGCATCAAGATGCCTGCAGTGCGATCTGAGACTTCAACTTCAGCAGGTCAAACTCTGGAACGAATACATTTAAGGAGGCATGAAAATGAGTTCATTGGAAAATATGAAAAATATTAAAGATAACCAGTGCGCAGTTGATGTCCTTCTTAAAGAAGTTTCAGGGCATGTCTGCAAGAACTGCGGAAAGTGCGTGTTCGGATATGAAGGCATCACACAGCTTGAGATGATCCTGGGAGCCATTGTCGAAAAGAAAGGCCGCAGCAATGATCTCGCACTGATGAGGGAACTTTGTGGTTACATGAAGACTCAGAGCATGTGCGATGATGGAAAAGATATAGCTGAAGCCGCAGATTATCTTTTCGAAAATTATCAGAAGGATTTCGAAGACCATATCAGCAAACGTGCGTGCAGGGCAGGAGTATGTAAGAAGTTCATGACATACCATATCCTGCCGGACAAATGCACAGGCTGCACAGACTGTATCGATGCATGTGATGAAGATGCCATCCTTGGCAAGAAGAGATTCATTCATGTCATCGACCAGGATGAATGCATACAGTGCGGACAGTGCGTGGAAGCGTGCGATGAAGACGCGATCGTCATTGCCGGCGCTGAAAAGCCGAGATGTCCGAGAAAACCGATTCCGTGCAGAAGGTAAAACTGTACCTTTTATAAAAGTAAGAAGGGAGAGCAAAACTTAAATGAAACCTTTGGGAAAATACAGCAGAAGCGTTTCCATAATAGGTGTTGGCTGTACACCGTTTATGTATACAGTGGACAAGCCTGAAACAGACGGCCTTACAGAAGGCGAAATGTTCGGATATGCAGCACTGAAAGCCATGGAAGACGCTGGAGTTAATCCTCAGGATGTGGATTTTTATTTCCATGGCTGTGCCAGCCCGCTGAACGGTTCAAACTATCTTACACCGAATGTGCAGATAGCAAACTGGTTCGGTATGAAGGGTAAGGGCTCAATTCACCATTCAGAAGCATGCTGTACAGGATATCTGGCAATCGAGCAGGCAGTAAATGCCATCGCTTCCGGAAAATATGACTGTGTTCTGACAGGTGCAGTTGAATTCGGTGACAGCACACCTCATCCGAATGACAGTGTGGAAACACCAAAACATCCGTATAAGCGTGACAAGATGACCATGGACAAGTTCCTTAAAACCACTCAGTGGCTTTATGACAGAACTTATACCAGAAGCCTTATGGCAGGTCAGGAGCTTATCTATGATGATGCAGCCGAATGGTATGTGCGCACCCGCGGGATCACTCCGGAGCAGATGAATGACACCCTTAACTGGATGTGCATCAATAACAGAAGAAACGCAGCGATCAATCCTCTTGCCATTGTGGATACAACATATGAGGATCTGGCAAAAGAGCAGGGAATGACTCAGGAAGAGTATATGAACTCACCGTTCAACCCTAGAATGGGCGATTTCCTTCGTGCCGGCGGCATAGAGCTTAAATGTGACGGAGCTGCAGCTGCGCTCCTTTGCGCAACAGATAAGATCCCTGAGATCGCAAAGAATCTGAAGCATGCCCCGATCGAAGTTCTTGGGATCGGAAGCGCTGCATGTGAAGCATCCACACCTCATTTTGAAGTAAGGGCTACAGAAGAAGCAGTTCGTCAGGTCTATGAGCTTACAGGACTCAAGGGAGAGGATCTCGACCTGTTCTTTGCGAATGATTTTATTATCACATCACATCTGATCTCAGCCGAGATAGCAGGATATCTGCCATATGGCGAGGGATGGAAATACATCTGTGACGGACGTACGGCATGGGACGGCGACAGGCCTATCAATACCAACGGCGGACGTACAGCATTCGGACATGCGCATGCCGCTTCCGGTCTGGCTGATGTATATGAAGCATGCAAACAGATGTGGAATGAGTGCGGAGAGCGCCAGGTGAAGAAACTGCCAAAGACCACAATGCTTCGTGGATACGGCGGTGCCCAGAACGTTGCTGCAGTTGTTATCCGTACCCTGGACAAGTAGGAGGTGAGTATATGGCAATCAAACTGGAAAAAGTCGTAGCGACCTTTTATGAAGCACTTGAGGAGGGAAAGATCCTGGGCAGAAAATGCCCTAAGTGCGGAAATGTGGAATTCCCGCCCGTATATGCCTGCAACGCTTGCGGTTCATATGAGACAGAGTGGGTTGAGCTGAGCGGAAATGCAAAGCTGCACAATATTGTGCTCCCGGCTGCACTTTCTTCAAAACCGGAATATAAGAAGCTTGGAAAGTACTGCTATGGCGAGATCGAACTTGAGGAAGGCGCAAGGTTTAACGGAGTTGTCCGTGGCATAAGCAAGAAAAACCGTGCCGAGATCTCTGCAAAGCTTCCTGTACCGGTAAAGGCAGCTATATTTGAGCGTGAAGGCGGATTTAAGACGGTAGTCTTTGATCTGGTCGAAGAATAAAATAATAAATCGTATAAAACCCAGAAAGGAGTAATAGAATGGAAAGACAGGAACTTGAAGCAAAAATGATCGAGCTTGTTGCTATCGCTTTCAAGAAGGATGCTGCTGATATCACAATGGAAACATCTTTCAAGAATGATCTTGGAGGAGCCTCTGTTCAGATGGTTGCCCTAGTTTCAGAGATTGAAAATGAACTGGATGCAGTTATCATGCTTGCAGATGCCAGCCAGTGCGCAACAGTAGGCGAACTGACAGATCTTGTTGAAGAAGAGCTTTAAAAGATCATAAGGAGAATTCAGATGGTAAAGATTTTAGGAATTTCATTTGGAACTAAAAACGGTAACAACGATACCTTATGCCGTGTTGCTCTTGAAGCTGCTAAAGAAGCCGGAGCAGAGATAGAATTTATCCGGGCTCAGGACTGGAAGCTGGACTACTGCACAGGCTGCGTTGCATGTTCAGTAGGCCTTGTTACCGGAAGAGGAATGATCTGCTCACGCAAGGATGACTATGCAGCATTATATGAAAAAATGCAGGATGCAGACGGAGTCCTCGTAGTTGACCCTATTTTTGAAAAGGGCGGCACAGGTCTGTTCCATACAGTTATGGACAGAATGGGACCCGGACATGACAGCGGTATGATGCTGGGAGCGCATTTTCAGCTTCTCGAGAACGGAAAACCGGGCCTTCCCGAAAAATATTTCAGACAGAAGGCAATCTCATTTGTCGGGATTGGCGGCAGTGACTGGATGACCCGCGTTGAGACCGATCATGCAATGCTTGCAATGAGTCCGGGATGGAAGATCATAAATAATGAGGCTTTTTCATGGGGCAAGGACATTATCATGCAGGATACTAAAATTGAGCGCATGAAAGAGATCGGAAGGAACCTTGTTGAGGCAGCAGAGGAGATCAAGAAAGATAATGAAACAATGAAATTCCCTGTCGCTGAGAATACCAAATCCTACTGGAAAGGCGCAGAAGGGGCATGTCCTCATTGCCATAGCAATAACTTCTATATTTCTCCGGGAACTACCCATGTTATCTGTGAGCTTTGCGGACTCGAGGGAACTCTCGAGATCGTAGACGGGGCATTCAAGTTCAAATTTGATCCCGCAACTGAATACAAGGCTCATGACATCATTTCCGGAAAGAAACTGCATGGAGATGATATCTTTGCAAATGAGACCAGGCTTATGAATCTCAATAAGAATGAAGAATTCAAGGCCCGTAAAAAGCATTACACTGACGTTATTGCACCGACCCCGGCTCCCGAAAAATAATAATTAAGGTTTTGCTGGGAAATTCAAAAAGAAGCTCTGCACTCCTAAAAGAGTGCAGAGCCTTTTTATGTGCTTTTATTGTAAGTTATTGTACCGGATTAATAAACAGAAGCATCAGTATCGCAAGTATAAGCATTAAGATGACACGGATGTAGAACATCCTGTGGCCGGCATGAAGTGCCTTATAGATATTAATAGCGGTAAAAACGGCGGAAAAAACCCAGACAATAAAGCCGGGGATCATAAGAACCGGCATCCTGTACAGCTTGCACAAGACCATGAAAATGGCGCTGATAGTTGCTGAAACAAATCCTATAAGTTCATTTTGTTTCCTTTGCCGCTGAAAATCATTATCCTGCATAGTTTTACACCAGCCTTTTAGTATAGTGTCTTAATGATATTGATATAGTAACCAGGAGAGCCGTAAGGCTCTCCTGAACTATTATTTCTGAATAATTAAGGTTTAAACTACAAATGTATTATTTACGTCCTACAAGAACATCATCAAGCGGCTTGCCGGCAGCTGATCTGTACTTGTCATCATAAGCCTTAACACGTGCAGGCTTGAACAGCAGAGCAAGGATCGTTCCTACAACACCTGCAACCAGGATTCCGATAAATACGGACTTGGTTCCGCCTGCAGCGATCAGAGCTGCAACTACCATCGGACCAAAAGCATTGATCAGGTTCGCAACCGGGTTAACAGCTGAGAATACGCTCGGGAAGTCCTCAATTCTCCAATACTGAACTGCAGAAGATACAGTGTAGTTTGAAGAAGCACCCATGAACAGACCCAGGATCATGAATCCGATAAACAGTGTTGTACCATTGTCGATGAATCCGAAGATACCGGAAACGATCATGAATATACAGGAAAGTGCTACTGCAAATTTGGTTCCTTTTTTGGTATCGATAAGACCGAATACATAACTTCCTATGATACCTGCTGCAGCGATAAACAGCATGACGTTGTTGTATCCGCCTACAGCTGAAATGATGCCGGGAACACCCTCATAAGGTGTGATCATGGCATTTGTCTGAGTCATGGCACCAACTGCAAAGAACAGGAGAAGACCTTCAGGAATAACAATCAGCCAGAAGTCCGGACATGCAAATGTATGACCTGTTGTCCAAACGGTGGTCTTTCTGTTTTCTTCCTCTGCCTTCATCATTGCCTGAGCCATCTCAGGTGTGAAGGATCTGTCGTTATCACGGAATGCACCAACCTGCTCCGGGAACTCAGAGATGAAGATGATACCAATGATAAATCCAACTAAAACTACCAGAACGAATGGCCATAACGCTGCAAATGCTGCACCCTGAGCTGCCTGGCCGGCTACGATCATCTCTGCCTGCTGCGGAGCAAGATCAGGATTTACACCCTTACCAATAAGTTCGCCGATCATTTCGCCGATCTTTGGTCCGAGCATGCCCATGCGAGCTCCGAAGTTTCCGAAGAAGCTGCTGGCGAAAGGTCCGATAAGTGCATTACCGATAGGGAATGCAAATGTAACAACACCCATAACGGTTCCTTTTCTTCTCGGGAACCAAACACCAACCAGGACTGACAGTGCCCATGTGCCATAAAGAGCGGTAAGAGCTGTTGCGAGTCCGTAGAAGATCAGCCATGGTACGCCAGGCTTGATGATCATTTCAAGGATCATGAATACTAAGGATGCAATACCAAGAACTACTGAAACACCCTTCCAGCTCTTGATCGCGCCGGCTTTTCTTGAAACGATGATCTGAACAATAATACCTACGATAGATGCACCGGTGTAGATCATGGACAGAGTCTGAGCTCCGCCATAGAAGTCCGCCATGATATTAAGCGGATAGTTACCGGCAACAACGTAGGATAACATACCGGTTGCTACCCAGATTACGAGCAGCCAACCACGCCAACCAAAATTGTAACTTTTCTTTTGTTGCATGATAAACCCCCTAAGTCATCAAAGCTAATCAGAAATAATAACTACAGGGAAATTATATCATATTGCTCAATTTGCACAACTAAAAAATACTAAAAAGGGCCTGTTTTTTGTATAAATTCCACAATGGAATGTATCATAATTCAATTGGAATTAATAGTAAACGGGAAGGTGTTGACCTTGGGATTATACCAGAGTTTATATTAACTATAAGTATCTTGATGGATCACTGCGAAGAATCATTCAAAACATTATTTTGTCATAATAAAACTGACCTCCTACAGATAGATCCCTGGTCTAACTTTTGGAGGTCAGTTCACGTTTCTCCGTTTTATCAGCTGTCTGAAACGAAGTATTCTCTGATTATCCTACTGCGGAGGAAGCAGGCAAACGAGCATCTGTGTAACTTCTGTGCCTGTGTTCTTTACGGATTTATTGACACCGCCGCAGCAATGGAATGAGTCGCCTGCATGAAGAACGGTCT
>SVDE01000139.1 GCA_015057955.1 Lachnospiraceae bacterium
TGAGACTTTACTTTTCTCTTAGGATTATCAGTAAGCTCAACAGAAAAGGTCATGCAGCCTATTACACCGGTTTCATTGATAAGCGGATAGGAGGAGTTCAGGGATCTTTTAGGTATGCCGTTGATTTCAAAGAACTGTATCTCATTAAGGATCGCCTGCTTCTTATCCATCGCTCTGAATGTAGTAAAATCATTTCTCTTTAAGAAAGGATATAGTTCGGATATATTACGGCCAATAGCGTCTTCGCCTCTGATCATATTGATCTTATCATTGAAATCCTGATAAAAGAGGACTTTTCCAAAAGTATCACATATTAATATGGTATCACTGGTATTGAACAGCTCACTTTGGGCTTTGTCTTTGGTCAGTATCATTTGTTTATCCTCCGGTTTGGTGTGGTATATATTGCCAATTAAATGATATCATGAATAAGTCAAGTAAACAAGACAAAGTGTTTAATTATTAGACAAAATGTAAAAATTGATTGATTGCATTTAAAACAAAATATTATTGATTAATATAAGCAAATCCAACGCAAACCCCCTATAATCAACGTTTTCCCTGTACTTTTAAGTTGGTTGGCACAGGCCTTGCTTTTTATGTAGACAGAAAACCCCGGGAAAAATCATAAAATTGTTCAATACATATAGACATGGAGGGAGTAAATGAAGACCAATTTAAAATTTGGGTTGCTTGGATTGAATTATGACACAGAAGCCGGAAGAGGATGGCCGGGAGCCAGATACGCTCCTAATAGTATCAGAAATGCGATGGCCGGAATCATGAACCGCATGGAAGACGGTTTCCTGTTCGATGTAAATAAGAATAAACTTGTTGACTATAACAAGATGGAACTCAAAGACTTCGGAAACTGTGATAACATAGTACATTACGAACATCTTCAGGGTCTCAAGGATATGGCCGAAGAGATAAAGAAAGTAATGAATGCCGGGTACAGGCCTGTATTACTGGGCGGTGATCATTCTGTTACCAACGCAGGCTTCATGGCTTTGCATGATGTGGCAGACGGAAGGATCGGAATAATTGATTTCGATGCACATCTCGATATCAAAGTTGATTCTCCGGTCCAGGGAAGATTCTCAGGATCCAGTGAGATCCGCCGCGCAGGCGAGATGGAAAAATATGATATGAAAAACACTGTTGAGATCGGTCCCCGGGGATACAACTATCCCGAGCACTATCATTTCATAAAAGACAGCGGGCTGACAATTTTTACTGCAAGGGATCTGAACAGACTCGGAGTTGAAGAAGTGGCAAAGAGGACGCTGGAAATAGTTACTAAGGATACGGACTACGTATATATGACTGTTGATATCGACTCCCTTGACATGGCTTACGCACTTGGAAGCGGCGGTCAGGAGCCTGCCGGTCTTACACATTTCCAGCTTTCAGATCTGATCATGGCATTCGCACCTTATGTGGACGTGATCGACTTCGTGGAAGTTAACCCTATGACAGATCACAGGGAACTTACAAGTCATGTATGTGCGAACCTCGTTTTGGACTATCTTGCTGCTAATTATTATGCTAATTACGATGCGGAATAAAGGAATTCGCCATGAATGCTATTTATAAAGCAAACAGAATAATACTTAGAATCGAAGAAGTCATCATTGCATCTGCAATCATCATAATGGCTTTGACACTGATCGCAAATGTACTTGGAAGGATGTTCTTCGGTAAAGGAGTATATGCAGCTGAGGAAATAGGGCAATACTGTATTTATGCTGTCACATTTTACGGACTGTCATATGCAGTAACAAAGGGTCAGCACATCCATATGCTTGGCTTTTTCGATATCTTTCCTGAAAAGATCAAGAAAGCAGATACTGTATTAATTGCCCTGGTGACCGGCGTTACGATGGGAGTGCTTACCTATATATCATTCGCATATGTAGGTTCCCTGAAAATGATAGGAAAAGTATCAGTCAATCTCCATGTACCGACATTCGCAGTTGTGCTGTTCCTGTCATTTGGCCTTTTGTTCGCAACGATCCAGTATGCACTTATTCTGATAAAGAACCTTACTGAAAAGGAAGTTTACCTGGGTCTGGAAAAAGAATATGTTCCGGATCTGAAGCTTGAAAAAAAGGAGGTGAGCAAACAATGATCGTTGTATTGCTGATTATTATGTTCGCCTGCCTTCTTCTGGGATTCCCGATGTTTATGTCGCTGATATTGTCCGCGACAGTGGCCATTCTGATGTTCCTTAATACGATGCAGCCCTCGACGATAATACAGCAGCTTATGAGCGGTATCAATTCATTTGCGCTTCTGGCTATTCCGCTGTTTATCTTCGCTGCTGATATCATGAGCGCAGGGCATACCGCAAAGAGGCTGGTGGATTTCGTAAAGGCTTTCATTGGACACATCCACGGTGGCCTGGGCGTAACGCTGGCAGGAACCTGTACATTATTTGGAGCTATATCAGGATCAACACAGGCGACAGTAGTTGCAGTAGGCAAGACTTTACGCCCTCAGATGCTGAATTCTGGATATATTCAGTCAGATGTAGATGCGTTGATCGTATCTTCTGCCAATATTGCCGCTCTCATACCGCCAAGCGTAACGATGATCATGTACTGCGTTGTTACGGGCACGTCTGTAGGGGAAATGTTCATAGCAGGAATCGGACCCGGGATCCTGGTGTTCGTACTGTTCTCAATATACCAGTACGTACACTCAAGAAGACATAACATTCCCAGAACGTTGAAGACCACCTGGGCAGAAAAAGGGAAAGCTTTTGTAAATGCCATCCTGCCCCTGGGCTTCCCGATCATAATCGTAGGCAGTATTTATACCGGTATAGCAAGCCCTACTGAAGCCGCCGCGATATCAGTACTATACGCTGCGTTGCTTGAGATGGTGATCTTCCGTACGGTCAGGCTTAAAGACCTCGGAAGGATAGCCTTGTCCACCGGAGTTATGACCGGAGTTCTGTTTATCCTGCTTGCAGGAGGACAGGTATTCTCGCTTGTACTTACATATGCCAACGTACCGCAGATGATAGCGAGGGGCGTGCTCGGAGTAAATCCTTCACAGACGGTGGTTCTGCTTTGGGTAACGATTTTCTTCTTCATCTCAGGAATGTTTGTTGATACCCTTATTTCGGTAGTGGTGGTAACACCTATTTTCTACGGGCCGGCTATGGCGGCGGGAATAGATCCGATATGGCTTGGAATTATCATTACGATCCAGTGTATATTAGGCGCTATTTCGCCTCCCTTCGGAGCTAATATCTTTACTGCATGTGCGGCATTCAATGTTCCGTATACCAAGGTCGTCCGGGGGTTGCCTCCATACCTGATAGTGATGATAGGGCTGTCTGTCCTGCTTATATTCTTCCCGCAGATCATCACATTCTACAGAGCTTTTTTGTAGCCTGAGGCTGCAATCAGCATATATTAAATTAAACAGTTTATATTGATGGATCACTATATTAAAAGAAAGGAAAGCGTTATGAAAAAAAGACTTTTAGCAATCGGAATGATTTTGATGATGACTCTGTTGCTCTTTACTGCATGCGGTGGAAGCAGCACTCCTTCAGATGAAGGCACATCGACGGAACCTGTTGTATGGAAGATATCACATCAGGAAGCAACCGGAGGCGTATTTGACCAATATGCAAATCATTTTAAAGAGTTAATCGAAGAAAAATCAGGCGGAGCTATCAGCGTTGAGGTATATCCCGTAGGTCAGCTTGGAGATACCGGAACACAGGTAGAGCTTATTATGAACGGCGGAATACAGCTTGGCTTGTTTGCTGCAGGTGACGTTGGCGATATGTTCCCCGCTGTACAGGCAACATCCCTGAACTTTGTATTCTCAGATGATGATGCAATCAACGCGAAAGTTCTCACTCAGGGCGAAGCAACAAAGAAAATGAATGAAATGTTCGCTACCAAGAACCTTACCACATATGACTGGTTCACGCTGGGAAATATGCAGTGGGGCAGCGTTGGACATGCTCTCCACACTATGGATGATTTCAAAGGCTTCAAGATGAGAATAATGGCTTCCCCTATTATTGCCGCAAACTATGAAGCACTTGGCGCAGCTCCCACACCTCTGGCATTTACAGAGACATATTCCGGACTTCAGCTGAAGACTGTAGAAGGAACAGAACAGCCGATGAACGCCATGGAAGAAATGAAGTTCTATGAAGTGCTCGACTATATCGTGAAATCCAACCACTCTCAGATGGCATGCTTCATGGCTATGAACAGCGATTTCTACAATGCACTTTCAGATGATGAAAAGGCAATGCTCGAGGAAATCAAGCCTGAAATGGAAGAGTTTGCACTTCAGACACTTGAGAGCTTCCTTGAAGAAAAGGAACAGATCATCCGCGACAGCAAACCTGAACTTGTGATCGAGGAACTTACACCTGAAGAAAGAGCAGCATTCGTAGAGGCAAGCCTTCCTGTCCGTGACAGAATTGAAGAGTTTGCCGGCGCTGAAGGAAAAGAGATCCTTGATCTCCTTCTTGCAGATGTAGAGAATTTCAGCAATTAATAAAGAGAATCAGCAGTAATAATTTTATAATGTATGATCCCCGGCATGCCCGGGGATCATTGGCTTAGAGGTAATAGTTATGAGAAAATTGCGGCAGGAAGTGGATGTGCCTTTAAGAGAAGTAACACATGATATCGAAGAAATCAAAAGAGAGTTTAACGAATACAGAGGGAAAGCACTGGTAGAAGCTCTGAAAAAGAACCGTTTCGAAGCATATTATGTTGAAAACAAGGCAGAGGCGGCGGATCTTCTGGACACTCTGATACCAAAGGGAAGCATAATAGGAGTAGGCGATTCGCATAGTTTTTATCAGCTGGGGATGGAAGAAAGACTTAAAGCAAAAGACTGCAGGCTTATTCCTAATGTAGCAGCACTTAACCTTCATGGCTACAACAGTGATGATTATGGCTATGTAAAGGCGCCTACTCGTGAGCAGGCAAGAGATATTCTGGCGGATTATCTCACCAGCGATGTATTTGTTTTAAGCGCTAATGCCATCACAATGGAAGGAGAAATCGTAAATGTGGACGGGGTGGGAAACCGGATCGCAGGAAGCTTATACGGGGCAGACCGTATAATTGTTGTCGTTGGCGTGAACAAAATTACCAGGAATGAAGAGGAAGCAAGGACACGTATCGCCGATATTGCTGCGCCTATGAATAAGATAAAGTATGGCGAAGTTTGTACAAGCGTTGTGACCGGAAAGTGTGGAAATTGCAGAGATGTGAACAGATTCTGTAATATTACGACCATCATACATAAAAGACCTATTGAGTCAGATTTTCATGTTGTTGTAGTTGGCGAGGATCTTGGATTTTAAAATGAGCAGAGAGTTTGCAGCACAAATAGTGGGTATAATCGCACTTATAATGTGGTTTGCTTCGTTTCAGGTGAGAGACAATAAAAAATTGTTTGTCATTCAGACAGTTGCAAACCTGGTTTTCGGAGTTCAATTCATATTGCTTAAAGGTTATGCGGGTTGTTTCGGACTGGTACTGTGCTCCTTGAGAAATATACTTATCATCAACAGAGACAGGTGGAACTGGGCAAAGTCATGGTTATGGATAGGCGTGATCGCAGTTGCTGACGCAGCTTTTGTAATTTATACAATGGAGCGTTCTATAGATATGATGGCATGGGTCGCATGCGTGGGGGCGTCTGTTACCTGCTGGACAAATAATGCCAGAACTATAAGGCTGGGCAATCTTTTTGTGGCAAGTCCCTCATGGCTGATATACGATATTGCATATGGAGCATGGCCGAGTGCATTCAGTGAATCAATGGCTATGATCTCTGTAATTATATCGATATTCAGATTTGGCTGGGATGAACTTGGCAAAGATAAAGAAGGCGTAAAGTAAGCGTAATTTATAAGTTTTATATTTGACAAAAAATGACCGCTAAGTTATCTTGTAACTAGGCGGTTATTTATTTTTTGGAAAAGTATTTTAGTATTATGAAACCCCTTATTTTAGTTACAAACGATGACGGCATCGATTCCATGGGTCTCGCTGCGGCGGCGAGGGCCGCTCTTAAAGTGGGCGATGTGGTGATATCCGCGCCTAACGAACAGCAGACCGCCATGGGCAGGGCCTACCCACTTCGGGATGACATCGGCGTTATAGACGTGGTTGAACTGGATATCGGTATCGGCCATCCTGTGGAGGCTTACGCTGTGCACGGTTCACCGGGCTATGCTGCGGCTTACGGCATCTGGGAGATCGCTCCGAAGGTGAAGGGCAGGAAGCCTGATATTACCGTGAGCGGCATCAATATCGGCGCCAACTGCGGTACTTCCATCACGTCCAGCGGAACCATTGGAGCGGCGCTTGAATCTGTGGATATGAAAGTGCCGGCTATAGCGATGTC
>SVDE01000140.1 GCA_015057955.1 Lachnospiraceae bacterium
AGAAAGAGAAAGGCGCTCGTTCTGTCAACATACAGATTTCTGAAAAAGGTAAGCAGGAATTGGATCAGATGCAGGAACTGCATGATTCGATTGTCAGCAAGCTGTTTTCCGGACTCAGTGAAGAAGAGCAGAGAGAACTATGCGGAATTCTCGGGAAACTGCTGCAAAGCTGGAACGTGAAACAGCCGGAATAAACCAACGGTGCGGATAAAACAAATATAAACAGGAATGATCACAGAACACCCCGAAGCAGGGATATGAGGCCATTTTCCGGCCTCAAACCTGCCGCTTCGGGGTGTTTAGCTTAAAAACTATTGAGAGAAAAGTTCCTGAATGATATACTTACAAAGTTATATTGGGAAAATATCCATAAACAGAAGGAGAATCAGTATAAATGAAACTAGGTATCGTCGGACTCCCCAACGTCGGCAAGAGCACACTGTTCAACGCGCTGACCAAGGCGGGAGCGGAGAGCGCGAACTATCCGTTCTGTACAATAGATTCAAACATCGGTGTGGCATTTGTCCCCGACAAGAGGCTTAAAGTCCTCGCGGACTTCTACGATTCGGACAAGATCACACCTGCAACAGTTGAGTTCGTGGATATTGCCGGACTCGTAAAAGGCGCGTCACACGGTGAAGGACTCGGAAACCAGTTCCTCGGAAACATCCGCGAAGTGGATGCGATAGTTCATGTTGTAAGGTGCTTTGAGGATGACAACGTTGTCCATGTAGACGGATCGGTCGATCCCGTAAGGGACATAGAGACCATCAACCTTGAGCTAATCTTCTCGGATATCGAGATACTTGAGAGAAGGATCGCCAAGACAAGCCGCGGTGCAAGAAACGACAAGGCGCTTGCAGCTGAGCTCGCGCTTCTTGAGAAGGTCAAAGCCCATCTCGAAAAAGGAGATCTGGCCAAGACAATGGAGCGCAGCGAAGAAGAAGCCGAGATCATGAAGGACTTCAATCTCCTGACAGATAAGCCGGTTATATTTGCGGCAAATGTAGGAGAGGACGATCTGGCAGATGACGGAGCAAGCAATCCGTTCGTGGGTGAAGTCAGGGAGTATGCGGCAAAGACCGGATCAGAGGTATTTGTTGTATGCGCTAAGATCGAGGAAGAACTCTCAGAACTTGACGATGAAGAAAAGGCTGCTTTCCTTGAAGACCTGGGTGTCAGCTCGTCCTGCCTTGACAAGCTCATTGCGGCAAGCTATGCGATCCTCGGACTCACCAGCTTCCTTACCGCAGGAAAGAAGGAAGTCCGTGCCTGGACCATTACAAGAGGCATGAAGGCTCCGCAGGCAGCAGGCAAGATCCATTCTGATTTCGAGAAAGGATTTATCAAAGCTGAGATAGTAAACTATAATGACCTGATTTCACTGGGCTCATACAGCGCCGCAAGAGAGAAAGGGCTTGTAAGAATGGAAGGCAAGGATTATGTAGTCCAGGACGACGACATCATCCTGTTCCGTTTCAACGTTTGATATATAAAGGAGAAACACATTGGAATCACCCGTAATCATTTTCCCGCATCTCGGGATAGAGATAAGCAACCTGCCTAACGGCTTCAGCATCGGCAATTTCCGCATCGCTTTTTACGGAGTGCTCATTGCCATTGGAATGATCCTGGCTGTCCTAATCGCCATGCACAGGGCAAAAAAGACAAACCAGTATCCGGACCACTATGTGGATATCGGCATCATTTCGATCATATGCTCGATAGTCGGCGCAAGGCTTTACTATGTCATCTTCAGCCTTAAGGAGTACACGAGCTTCTGGCAGATATTCAATATCAGGCAGGGCGGACTTGCGATCTACGGCGGCCTGATCGGCGGCATACTCGCAGCATACTTTGTATGCAGATACAAGAAGATCTCATTCCTTCGCGCAATGGATACTGCTGTTCCCGGCATCGCACTTGCACAGGCTATAGGCCGCTGGGGCAACTTCTTCAACAAGGAAGCATACGGCGGATATACAGACTCGCTCTTTGCCATGCAGATAAAATACTCAGAGGCGGGCGGAGTAGTCTCCGAAGAACTTCTGAAAAACATGGTAGAAGTAAACGGAGTAAAATACATCCAGGTGCATCCGACATATCTGTATGAGAGCGCATGGTGCCTTCTCCTGTTCATAATCCTCATGCTTGTAAGCCGTCTGGCCCGGTACAAAGGCGAGATCCTTCTGTGGTACCTTGGCGGCTACGCAATTGAAAGAGCCATTGTTGAAGGCTTTAGGACAGATCAGCTGCGCATAGGGGAAACCATACCTGTATCACAGCTCCTCTCCATTGCCATCGTGGCAGCAGCATTTGTGATCCTTCTGATAAACAGGATCAGGATATGGAGCCACTCGTGGGAGCCGGACTACAAGTATGTGCTTGATGACGGGGATCCGGGCACAAAGGCTCATTATGACGAACTGAAAGCAAAACGCTCTAAGAAAAAGAAGTCCCAGTGGGAGACATACACTGTCGATGATAAAGACGGCGCAGAAGACACTGAGGCCGAAGAGACCAAGGCCGAAGAGCCTGCAGAGGAAGACCTTCCGGAAGATCCCGCAACAGCTGCTGAAGAGGCTGAGGCGGCTGCTGAAGCAAAAGAAGAGAGCGAATGATTTTTGATCTTTGATGAGTACTGACAGGACCATACAAAACAGACTCTTTGACATAGGATGGGTCATTTTTGCCGCGACCCAGCTTATCACGCTGACCGCCTGGTATGCGCTGAACGATTCGCCATTTAAGGTCATTGCCTATAAAGGCTCGCTTGGCGTGTCATGCGTTCTTTTCGCTGCAGTCATCATAATCAATCTTATAAAAAGAGTGTACCCGCTGAAAACATTTATTTGTTACCTGTTGTTCGCGATAGTCAGCGCAGTCAGCTGGTATTTCTGCAGAAACACACTCCTGCTTGCTGCGGCACTTCTTTTCATGGCGGCATATGAACTAAGTGCGAGGCGGGTGATCACCCTTTCGGCTCTGGTAACCGGGGCTGTACTTGCAGTTACAGTGATACTCAGCGAGCTGGGGATCGCTGAGAATTTCCTTTTCAATGAAGCAGGAGCCAGACCGCGCTGGGGACTGGGATTCTCATGGGCAACAAATGGCCCTACAGTCCTTTTCTTCTTCGTCCTCCAGTACATTTTCCTCAGAAAATCCAAGATGAAAATATGGGAGTACGTCATTCTTGAGGCGGTAAATGTGTATATGTTCATTAGGACAGATACTAATCTGCCGTTCCTTTTGATGACTGTGCTCCTGGTATTCTTTGCTGTGGAAGGGGCGTTCAGGAACCACTGGAGAGCCCTGAAACATCTGAAAGTTCTTTATTGGCTCGCACCGCTGCTCATATGCGTCTTTACGATAGTGCTTTATTTTATCGTTGATCTGAACTCGCAGACATTGACAGCGATCTGGAACAAGATAAATTCCGCGCTGAACAACAGGCTGATCTATGGAAGGATAGGCATCATGGACTACGGGATCACTATGTTCGGCCAGCAGATAGAATGGATAGGAAACACCATAGCGTCGGACGGCGCGGAAGGCGTTTACAATTATGTGGACTGCTCGTATATCCGCATACTTTTGGATAACGGCATCGTGTATCTGGCAGCAGCCATAGCTTTATATACCAGACTGATGGTCAGAGCTGTGAAAAAGGCGGATTTCTGGCTGGTGTTCATCGCGCTCCTGACGCTTGCGCACAGCTTCACCGAACCGAGGCTCATGGAGCTCACATTTAATGTGATCCCTGTGCTTGCGTTCCTGAAACTTGGAGAAGAACCGCTGACATATGATAAAAGATCGATTGGAGCAGTATTTACTTAGGGAGGGAGCATGAGCGTTAAGATATCAGTGATCATGCCTTCTCTGAATGTAGGCAGATACATCAAACAGTGCATTGACAGCGTAACAGACCAGACACTTAAGGAACTGGAGATCATATGTGTTGACGCAGGATCTGATGACGGGACGCTGGAGATCTTAAAGGAGGCTGCCTCCTCGGATCCTCGTATCAGGATCATACATTCAGATAAAAGAAGCTACGGATACCAGATGAACCTTGGACTTGAGCAGGCCACGGGAGAGTATGTCGGGATCATAGAGACCGACGACTGGGCGGAACCTTGCATGTTCAGCAGGCTATATGCTGCTGCGCAGGGAGGCCTGGATGTCGTAAAGAGCAGCTTCTGGTTCTATTATTCAGTCCCCAGGGAAAAGAACACAGCATTCAGCATCCCGGCTAAGTATACGGCAGGTGTTTTCTGTCCGACCGCAGATCTGAAGGAAGGCTCTGAAATGGCTGATTTCTTCAATATAAAACCATCCATATGGTCAGCTATCTACAGAAGGGAATTCCTTGAGAAAAACTCCATCAGGTTCAATGAGACTCCGGGAGCGTCTTATCAGGATGCCGGATTCAATTTCAAAGTATGGGCATGTGCCGAAAAAGTGCGGGTAATGCAGGACGCGTTTCTCCATTACCGCCAGGACAATGAACAGAGTTCCGTGAATTCACCGGCTAAAGCGATGTGCGTATGTGATGAGTACAGAGAGATCGAACGCTTCATCGGCGAAAGGTTTACCGGAGAGAAGAAGAAAATGCTCCTTGCCCTCATGGTTCGTCTGAAATATGACAGCTATGTGTGGAACTATGAGAGGCTGGCAGCTCCGCTGGACCGCGAATTTGCCCGGAATGTCAGGGATGAGTTCGCGGCTGACATACAAAACGGATACGCAAGGGAGGAATATTTCCCGGGATTTAAATGGGAGAGCCTTAAGACTTGGTCCGCTGATGCTGACAGATTTGCCGATGAGATCGAGCGGAGAAACAACCGCTCGGTGATAAGAAAAGCTGCTGATAAGATCGGCCGCATGCTTAAGAGAGGATGACGTGGACATGCCCCGCATTTCAGTCATAATACCTGTATATAATGTTGAAGCTTATCTTGCTGAGTGTCTGGACAGCTGCATTTCACAGGACATTCCTGATGCCGAGTTCATCTGCGTGAATGACGGCAGCAGCGACTCATCCGCGGACATACTTGCTAAATACGCTGAAAGGGATAACAGGATCAGGATAGTGAATAAGCCTAACGGCGGCCTGTCATCCGCACGAAATGCCGGAATAGCGGCTTCAAGCGGCGAATGGATAGTTTTCCTTGACTCTGACGATAAGTTCAAACCGGGTGCCCTTAGCACCTTAAAAAAGCGCATTGAGACGTCCCATGAAGCGGACATCATGATCTACTGCGCGGATACATTCCCCGAACCGATCGAAAATGAAGGCTGGTATCTGAAAACGCTTCAGTTCCCGGCAGCGTCATACACTTCATTTTCTCCCAAAGTGCTTTTTGCAGAGCGCGGATCGATGCCGTATGTCTGGAGGCAGGCATACAGAAAAGGGCTGCTTGAAGAGAGCAAAGTTACTTTTGACGAAGATCTCAAGTACGGCGAGGACGTGCTGTATCAGATGGAGATATTCCCTCAGGCTTCGGTATTTGAATTCATAGAGGATGTTCTCATGAGCTACCGGCTCAAGAGAGAAGGGTCGATCATGGACAATGTCCGGGATGATCCGCTAAAGACTGTAAACAATCATTATGAGATGATCCTGAGAGCCGCAAAAGTATGGAAAGAAAAAGGCTGGATCGACAGTTACGGGGCTGATTTTCTTTACTGGGCGCTCAAGTTTACGATCCTGAAAGTAAGGGTGCTTCCGTCAGATCTCAGGAAGCAGAAAGCGGCAGAGTTTTTTGATGCTATCGCGGCGCCTTACGGGCTTGAAAAATATAAGAGAAAGATCGGTTTGAAAGGCAGGATGATGTGGAACGCATTCCTGATAATGAAGTAGTTTAAATACAATATATAGTAGTACTGCAGGACTATCTCCACAACCTGATGTGGGAGTCCCGAAAATGGTACAAAACCCTCAAGAAAGCTTGAAAAATCAAGCTTTCTTTTTTTTGCGTTTTTCGGAAAATTGCTTGCAATTTGCCCATTTTGGCATTAAAATAACCTCACAAGTGGTGAAAAGTGTCAACTTGTGGAGAAAAGTGGGAAAGATCCCGGAACCCCTCACCACTTGGCCGGGGTAAATGGCACGGATCTTCACAATTGATTCAAGTCTCTGGAGGATATGAACAGAATGTTTGTCGGTGAGTACAATCATTCAATCGATAACAAGGGCAGGGTAACGATCCCCTCGAAGTTCAGGGAGACGCTCGGAGAGCGTTTCACAGTGACGAAGGGGCTCGACGGATGCCTGTGGGTATATCCCCAGAAAGAGTGGGAAAAATTCTCCGAAAAACTTGCCGGTCTGCCGATCGCCAAGAAAGAGGCACGTAATTTTGCA
>SVDE01000028.1 GCA_015057955.1 Lachnospiraceae bacterium
TCGTGCTTTTTCTGGACATAGAAATACCCCCAAGTAGGTTTTATATTTCAGTGTCCTACTTGGGGGTAGCATATCATTTGGCCATGCCGGTTTTTTATTCACTGGAAATATCCCTGCCGGTCAGTCGACTTTAAGCATGCGGTATCCGATGCCGATATGAGTCTGGATGTATTTGGGGGAACTCGGATCGGATTCTATCTTTTTCCTCAGCGTCGTCATGTAAACCCGGAGGGATGCAACATCATTTTCCCAGGTCCGTCCCCAGATCTGCTGGGTTATATATGTGTGCGTCAGTACCTTGCCGGTGTTCCTGGCAAGAAGACTGAGCAGTTTATATTCTATGGATGTCAGTTTTAATTCCGCTCCGTCCAGATATGTCACTCCGGCTGAAAAGTCGATGGACAGCTTCCCGTTCGTATAAACAGACTGGTCCGCGGAAGTGCTATTCATAAGTGCGAGCCGCCTCAGCGTGACCCGGAGGCGTGCTAACAGTTCTTCAACTGAAAACGGTTTGGTCAGATAATCATCCGCCCCCGCGTCAAGGGCCTCGATCTTGTCCGCATCATCGCTCCTTGCGCTTATGACGATGATGGGCATGTTTGACCAGCTCCTTATCTGGCGGATGACATCAATGCCGTTCATGTCAGGCAGCCCCAGATCCAGGAACACAACGTCGGGATTATGGGATGATGCCATCATGACAGCTTCAGCTCCGTTTTTGGCGCTGAGGTATTTGTACTCATGTGTTTTCAGGGTGGTAATTATAAGGTTGCGGACAGGCGTATCGTCCTCGACCACAAGAACAACAGGATTATTCATTTACTTGCACCTCACTCATGGGTAATGTGACGGTAAAGCAGCAGCCGGAAGGCCGGTTGTCAGTGAGCGTTATCTCGCCGTTATGAGCCTGCGCTATGGACCTGCAAAGCGCCAGGCCAAGCCCCGTTCCCCTGCGCCCGTCGGCGACTTTGTTCTGCCCTGTATAAAACATTTCAAAAACATGCGGTTTTACGTCATCCGGGATGCCAGGCCCGTCATCACACACATTGATGACCGCGAAACCATTCTCCTGCCTGCTTCTTATATTGATCCGGGATCCGGCAGGAGTGTTCTTTACAGCGTTGTTGATCAGATTGATGAGAACCTGCATGATCAGTCTCGGGTCGATATTGACCAGCAGCAGGTCATCAGGCTCCTCAACTGTGATGGTATACTGATCTGACCGCCTGTCAACATGTTTGAGCGCTTCGGCAATGACATCTCCCAGCACTTCAAGCGATAGATTGAGATCCATGTGCCCATTCTCGATACGGGAAATGGACAGGAGATTTTCCACAAGGTCGATAAGCCATTCACTGTCATCATAGATGTCTGAGAATATCTGCTTCAGGGTATCATCGTCCAGCTGCTTATAATGTGACAGCAGATTGTCGGCATTGCCGGATATCGATGTCAATGGTGTGCGTATGTCATGTGAAATGGAACGCAGCAGGTTCGATCTCAGCTGCTCGTTCCTTGCGATGATGGAGGCCTGTTCTTTTTCCCGTGCATTGCGCAGGTTCTCAAGCGCAAGCGCGCATTCACCCAGTATGGAGATGAGGATGCTGTTTTCAAATGGCTCCAGCGGCACACCGTTCAGCCGAATGGCGATCACGCCATAACAGTGGTCATTCAGACATATCGCGTGATACTGAGCTTTCGCGTCACGGTATTTTTCTGTCCGGCAGCCGGCAGCCTGCCTGTTGCGGAATACCCATTCAGCTATCTCGTTTTCATTCTTATCCGGCTCAGGCGCATTTTCCCCGTAATCAGTGCTGCAGAATTCCAAGCCGGTGCCGAGCATGTCGTTTTCTCTCGGAAAAACTTTCACATCGCGGTTCAGCAGCATGATGATCTGCCGCGCAGCTATGCTGATCGCTGCATCTGTTTCTTCAGCTTTTTGCAGAAGCTGGCTGGTGTCCAGCAGGACCTTTGTCCTGAAGGCTTCACGGGCTGACTGCCTCGCATTCAGCTTGATCCTGTTGGCAAGAGTTCCTGTTATCAGCGAGGAGATCAGCATTATGGCAAATGTGACCGGATACTCCGCCTCATATGTATGGAAGCTGAACCTGGGATCTATGAAAAACCAGTTAAAGAGGAGAACGCTCATGAGGGAACCGAAGGCGCCGTAGAGCGGGCTTATGGTGATCACGGATATCACCAGTACTGCCAGGATGAATACGGTAATGATATTTGATTCGGAAAAACCAAATTGGGTAAACAGGAGTCCTATGCCGGTAGCCGCAGCCAGGATAAGGATCGTTATCAGAAGGTCTTTTAATGTCGGGCGCATTAAGCCGGCAGAGAAGAACCTCTCTTTCTGCTGTTTGAAATCGGCAACAGAATCCGGGATTATGTAAACATCAACATCCGGAACGCTTAAGATGATCTGCTCGGTAAGAGGGGGTCTGTCCCACATGTGCCGCCTGCGTATTCCGCTGCGTCCCACCACTATCTTTGTGGTATCGGAGATGCGGGCATATTCGGCAATTTGGGCCGGGATATCGTCGCCCATTATCGTGGTGATGG
Organism: Lachnospiraceae bacterium; assembly: GCA_015057955.1. Lineage (GTDB taxonomy): Bacteria > Bacillota > Clostridia > Lachnospirales > Lachnospiraceae > RGIG5612. The sequence continues at coordinate 2,569 of SVDE01000028.1, forward strand.
AAGCGCCGCTCTCTTCGGCAAACCGTATATTGCCCTGGAGCCTTGCCTTGTCATCGTCAGCGAGTGAACCGTAATTTGTCGGCTTAACATATATCGCCGTAAGAGTGGCCTTGAAGGCATCTGCCATTTTTGCCGCCGCTGCAATGACTTTAGGGTTGGATGGGGATGGAGAGAGGCAAACGAGTATGTGATCGCCGGTCTCTGAATTCCTTATCATTTCATTCACTCCTTATTATGCAGTCCAAAGGGTTTTGATAATCATAACAAATAATCATGGTTTCGGGGGATCTGACTTATCGCGGCCGAATCGTTTCCGCAGATTATCTGCCTTTTTGATCAGGGGATTGATCTTATCCATGAACTTGCCAAATCCGCCCGTCAGAAAAAAACCAAGGACAAAGAGCACTATCAATATCAGGATGAAAATCAAGTCTTTCATTTTGGGCCTCTATATATGCAAACACTTCTGGATGGCTTTCCGTTCTCCCAAAACAAGCATGGTATCATCGCTGCGCAGAACAGTTTCCGGTGTGACTGAAAGGTTCATCTTCCCGTTTTCCTTTACAGCCATGATGGTGATGCTGTACTTTTTCCTGATGTCGATCTGGCCGATGCTTTTGTCAGCCCATTCATCAGGGATGGGTACTTCAAATATGGCATGTTCATCATCCAGCTTGATATAGTCGAGGATGTGATCGGACGCGTACCTTATGGCCGCCCATTCCGCTATCTGCTTTTCCGGGCTGATCACTTCATCAGCGCCGTTGCGCAGCAGGAATTTAGCCTGCACATCCCGGTCTGCTCTGGAAACGACCAGCCGTCCGCCCAGTTCTTTGAGCAGGGAGGTAGTCTCCAGAGAACTCTGAAAATCACTTCCGATCGTTACGATACAGACATCATAGTTGTTTATTCCCAGTGTCCTTAAAAAGGTTTCGTTCGTGCTGTCTCCGATCTGCGCGTCTGTTACGAGGGGCAGGATGCTGTTGATACGGTCTTCGTCCTTGTCAACCGCCATGACCTGGTGCCCCTGCCTGTTAAACTGCTCAGCGAGCAGAGAGCCGAACCGGTTTACGCCAATCAGTAAAATGGATTTCATGTTTCACCTCCGTCAGCCAACATTGATCTTTTCAACCGGCCGCTGCGCGACTTCCATTCCGTTGCTGTTTACCGCTGCATGCATCAGTGTCAGTCCTCCGACCCGCCCGAAGAACATCAGTGCGATGAGGATCAGGCGGGACACTGACCCTATAGAGGTCGTGATGCCAAGGGTTAACCCCACAGTCCCGATGGCGGAGGAAGTTTCAAAAAAACAAGGAGAAAATGGAAGACCATCTAGGAGGCTTATGATGAAAGCACCTGCAAACGTCATGAACAGATACATGATCAAAAGGGCTGCAGCGCTTTTAACGGCCTGATCTTCAAGTCTTCTGAAGAATAACATGGGGTTTTTTCTGCGCCGGATGACTGCTGTGATATTTGCAGCCAGCACGGCGATGGTTGTGGTCTTGATACCGCCGGCTGTTGAACCCGGCGCACCGCCTATCAGCATGAGAACTATCATCATCGCCCTGCCTGCAGATGTCATCGAGCCGATATCAGCGGTATTGAATCCGGCGGAACGTGGTGTGACCGCCTGGAATATTGAAAGGCATATCCGTTCCCTGAGCCCGTATTGCGAAAAATCACTGAAGAAGAATATCGCCGCAGGGATGATGATCAGAACAGCTGTTACCGTAAGTATAGCCTTGGTCTGCATCCGGTATCTTTTAAAGTGAAACCTGTTGGCGGCAAAGTCATCCCATGTAAGAAAGCCGATACCGCCGAACATGATCAGAAGGCAGACCGGGATCACGACCCAGAGGTTGCCCTTGAAAAAGGTCAGTGAGGAAAACTCCCCGGTGCGGCCGCCCATTATGTCAAACCCCGCGTTGCAGAAGGCGGAGACCGAGTGGAAAACAGACATCCATATGCCGGACACGCCGAACGATCCGTAAAATGCTGGGAGCATGATGACCGCGCCGATAAGCTCTGCGGAAAAAGCCGCCTTGAATATAAAACCTGTCAGCCGGACTATCCCGCCGACCTGATGAGCGGAAATGCTCTCCTGGAGCGTGCTGCGTTCACGAAGGGAGATCTTTCGGCCGGAAACAGTCGCGATGAAGGCTGCAACCGTAACTATCCCCAGACCTCCTGTCTGTATGAGAAAAAGGATGACTGTCTGGCCGAAAACCGACCAATAGACCGCTGTGTCCCTGACGACCAGTCCTGTTACACAGACTGCCGATGCCGAAGTGAACAGCGCGTCGGAAAACGATGTCCACCTGCCTGTCCTTGCTGATATGGGCAGGGAAAGCAGAAACGCTCCGATAAATATGACCGCCAGAAATCCGATCATGATGATCTGGAAAGAGGACAGTTTTTTCCTGATCGACCGCCTTTTCATGTTCAGATATTATAATGAACCCCATAAAAAAGGCGTTAAAGCAGACGCCGGGGAAATTAAGATGGTATTAAAAAGGGGCTGTCGCACTAATTACTTAGTGCGCAGCCCCACAAAGTCTAACTTTTGGGTGTTACATCAAAAAAGAACCGTCCCTTTTTATCATTCCCGGAGATTTGCCCCGAATACCCCGTAGAAAAGGATCTGTGCTGAAGATAGGGCGATCGTATTTTCAGGTGTTTTACAGCCCGAAAGGATCCAGGCTGTGACGTTTCCCAATTCACCTGACGAAAAAAAGCGGATCAGGTTTTCTTTGAGTTCCGGACGTACATTCCGGGAGAAACTCATTGTCTTTTCGTAATGTCTGTAAATAGATCCAAGCCACTGTTCACGGAAAGATTCGGATTCCGAACCCAGAAGAAGGGCACTGTACAAGGCGCGGTTCTTTTTTACGTCGGTAAGATGGGAGGTATAGGCCGAAACATAGCGGTCAAAATCATGGCCTACAGTAAACAGGATCAGATCGGGCAGACTGGTATCCATCAGACGCATCGCGTCCTGGACGCATTCCTGATATAAAGCGTTGATATCTTCAAAATAGAAATAAAAAGTCGTACGGGAAAGGTTGCAGGAATCAGATATCTCTTTTACGGAGATCTGAGCCAGCGGCTTTTTTGCATAAAACTTCAGAAAAGCTTCTTTAATGGCGGCTTTGGAAACCTGACCGTTTGAAGATCCGGCAGACATAGCACCCATCCCTTTCGTGATCATCTTAAGTGGAATATATCACAGCGGTATTGCGTTCGCAATAGCCGCGGTGCAGAAACTTTACAAAAACGCAGAAAGTGTTAAGCTGCGGCGTACAGTGCAAATTGCAGTGTAAAAACAAGTTAGACGTTATGAAATGATGTGATTATGCACAAATGATGCGGCAGGCAATATAATTTTATTGTACAAAATAAACAACAATATTGCTTGCTTACGATAAAGAATGAACATGAAAGGATGATGACTATGCCGTTTTCTGCTAAAGCAACTCTGGTCGCTTTTGTAGGCGATCCCGAAAGATATCCCTGCCACTCTATGTTAAAGATCGGTGATACCGTCACATTCAACGGTGAAGAGCTGAAAGGAAAAATGTGCCCGGATGTAATGCCTAAGATGGCGGAGATGCTGAATATCGTTTATACTGCCGGACCCAGATTCGTTATTCCCGCGCACTATAACCAGTTCTGGTTCTCGGTGAACAGTGTTTATGATGAGACACAGAAAAAATACGACGGAAACGGATGGAGACCCATCAACGAGATGTATGACGAGCCGAAGTACCATGTAAGGTGCCTGCAGGATCCGAACGCGTTCAAATGGCCGATCCCGGATGAGAATAATGTGCTCACGGACGTCTGCATCCAGTGCCCGGATTCAAGGACAGGCGCGGTGTTCAAGATCGAGGCTTATGATTTCGCAATGGCCGGACACGCGCTCCCGTACACAAGACGCGCTATTACGACCATGGACCGTGTCGCAAAGGCCGGCGGAACATATCCGCTTGATAAGATAATGGATCTTTACACGGAGGACGAGCTTTATAAGATCTACCCGCCGATGAGCAAGGTCCTTGTCAAGATGGCAGCGGAAGAGATGGTGCTTCTCGGCTTCGCGACACTCGAGGACGGAATGCTTACGATCACCGAAAAAGGAAAAGAGCGAGTTGCCCGCTATAAGACCGAGATCCCCGAAGAAGATGTTAAAGCGCTTAAGCTGTAACACGGAGGTATGATATGGCAAACACAGGCGATATTCTCATAAAGAAGAAAAAATACGGCGACGAGGAGATCGATGTAATATACCGCAAGCTGAAACCCCGTCCGAAAATGCATGAGGAGATCAACAGTATTGTAAAAGAAGGACGCATGCCCGTTCATCTTAAAGACGGCTACGGCAACATGCCGGAGCTTAACCCGCGCACTTATCAGGTCTGCCCCGGTATCATCTGCCAGCAGGACGTCGAGATCGTGCTGCGCGACGGGACAAAGACCTACGCGGATGTTTTCCGCCCTGAAGGAGACGTCAAGGTTCCTGCGATCGTAGCATGGAGCTGGTTCGGAAAGCGTCCCTGTGCAGATACACCGGGCGTTGAGTTCCAGACGATAGGCGTACCGGAGGGAAGCTGCTCTCCGAACGCGAAGTTTGAAGGCGCGGATCCGGAGTACTGGTGCCATAAAGGGTATGCGGTAGTCAACTACGACCACCGCGGCGTAAACAACTCCGAAGGAGACGTTGAAATGACGCCCCAGCAGGAAGGCATTGACGCCTACGATGTTATCGAATTCATCGCGGCGCAGGACTGGTGCACAGGAAAAGTAGCCATGGGAGGCAATTCGGGCCTTGCGGTAGCATCCTGGAAAGCCGCTTCCATGCAGCCTCCGCATCTTGCCTGCATAGCTCCCTGGGAAGGACAGAGCGACATATACCGCGAGATGATCTGCATGGGAGGCATTCCGGAGTGCGGCTTCAATCCTTATCTCACGGGCCAGATCTTCGGAACGGGATACATGGAAGACCATTACATGATGGCAAAAAAGTACCCGACGATCAACGGCTACTGGGAAGACAAGATCGCGAAGCTTGAAAACATTGAAGTTCCTGCGTATATTACTGCAGGATGGAACCATTTCCATCTCCGCGGAGGCACGCTCGGCTTCAGAAAGATCGCTTCGAAGAAAAAATGGATCCGCATCCACCGTGAATTTGAGTGGCCGGACCAGTACAAGAGAGAAAACATCAGGGATCTTACGGATTTCTACGACCGTTATCTGAAGGGTATCCGCAACGGATGGGAGTCCACTCCCGCAGTGCGTCTTGACGTTATGGATGCGTACGACTTTGATTTCATGACGCAGCGGCCTGAGAATGAATTCCCGCTGGCAAGAACGGTCTATAAAAAGCTCTGGCTCAATGCGGCGGACGGTTTGATGAATTGGGAGAAACCGGAAGAGGAATCCAGCGTAAGGTATGAATCCACGAAGGGACGAACGACGTTTGATCTGCGCTTTGACGAGGATACCGAGCTTACCGGATATATGAAGCTTCATCTTTGGGTCGAAGCGGACGGAAGCGACGATATGGATCTTTTCATAGCCATCCAGAAGCTTGACGCTGAAGGAAACTGGGTTCCGACATACGTTCTGGGAAAACCGCACCCGGGTTCAGCCGGAAAGCTGCGCGTGTCGATGCGTGAGCTGGATGAAGAAAAGTCTACGGATTTCCAGCCGTATCATACTTATAAGACCATACAGAAGCTTAAACCCGGCGAGATCGTTCCGGTCGATATAGAGATCTGGCCCACAAGCCGCTTCTGGCATGCCGGAGAACAGATCCGCGTGGAGATCATGGGACATTACGAGCGCATCGACTGGTTCGAGCCTTTCAACTATGATACGTACAACAACGGGGATCACATCATACATACCGGAGGAAAGTATGATTCATTCCTGCAGATACCGGTCATTCCGCCGAAGTATTCGGTCGGCACGTATAAATATTATTAATATATGGGTAAGTTAAAAAGGAGGCGTAACTATGGGTATTCCTGAGATCAGCAGCAAAAAAATACTTGACAACTTAAGCGAAGGGGAAAAGTTCGGCCTTGCAATGGCGAAAAAGGGTCTCGGCGGCAAGCACAACATGACAGATGAGGACTGGGACCGCTTTATCAGCGTTCCGAGCAATCTGAAGCTGGTGCTTCATACTCCCGAGATGATGAAATACCGCATCGTTGCTGAATGCGTTGAGAGCAAATTCTGCACGGCAGGCATAAAAGTAGGGCAGAAGTTCATCTTTTCGACCGTCCCGAACATGTTCCTTCCTGACGAATCAGACGCTCCGCCCTGCATCAAGGCCCTTGCTCCTCTCGGAGAGCATATGCACGGCATCTGGGAGAGAATGTTCGAGGAACTTGATCCGAACGAAGGCATGACATATTATGTCGGCTGTCTCGATCCCGGCCCGGAGTATGCCGGAATGGGCCATGTTGTATTCCGTCTGTACGTTGAGAAGAAAGAGGAAGAGTAAAAGGAGGACGCTATGAGTTACGATTATGACAGCTTTTTACAGCTCGTACATGAGAGAAGAAGCATAAGAAAACTGCTTCCGGACCCGATCCCGGAGGGAAGCATTGAAAAGATACTGGAATGCGGACGCTGGGCTATGAGCGGCGGCAATTCCCAGCCATGGGAGTTCATCGTTATACAGGATCCTGAGACAAAGCTGAAGATGGCTGAGATCTGGTCCGAATACATGAAGGAATTTGCGGAGTTTGAGCTTACAAGAGTTCCCGAGATCCGCCATCCGCTGTTCTCGCGTCCCGCGGGTCTTCCGAACTGGAAGGACGCGCCGGCGATCATCGGAGTCATCGGAGACCGCAGAAAGACCCAGATCAATGTTCTTCACCCGAATTTCTACGGTGCCGAAGGCGGAGACAGTATCAATGCTTCTTACTATAAAGCACTCGGAAACGCGGCAATGATGATGCATCTGGCTGCCAAGGCTGTCGGACTTGCATCACATCATACGAGCCTTGAAAAGCCGGTGGAGCTGCAGTACAAGAGACTGCTCGGCATCCCAGACGAGCTTGAACTTCACTGCCTTGTCGTTGTTGGATATCCGGCATTTGAAGGAGGGGTGGGATACAGACGTGAGCTGAAGGAAATCGTGCATTATGAAAAGTACGATCCGGAACTCTTCAGGACCGCGAAGGACCTTCGTCAGGAAATCCTTGCGTCAAGAGCTGCTGTAAGATTTGAGGAAAGCAAGGCGTATGATCTGAAGCCTGCAGGAGAATAATACATATTGATCTTTAAATAAGTACTTAAAAGGAGGGGAGGTATTATGGAACAAAAAAGAAGTATCATCAAGCATTTCGGATTCGGAGTCGCTATTGCCGGTGCAGTTTCCGTATTTATCCTGACGACGATCGTCTCTATGGATGCTTTTAACCCGTTCATTTATCACATATGGGTGTCGTTCATACCGCTTATGATCTATTATGCAAAGGGTGTGCATAAGGCATTCAAAGTGATGGGGATCATGTTCCTTTCATTTTTAGTGGGCCTTGGCTGGGGCTGGTTATCAAACCTGATTGCAATGCAGTTCGGAAACGGCTTTGCAGGACATGTGCTTGACCACCTTATCCTTCTGTTCTTGATGATATGGGCTCATCTGACGCTGCTTCAGAGAACACCTTTCAACGATCTGTCCATGGCGTTCCTCGGATACGCGACCACGATCGGATTCTTCGGCAGGCCGGATCCTTTCGCGGGATTCGGAATAGTGGGACCGCTCCCGCCGGTCATGATCGTTGTACTTCAGATAGGATACGTTGTGTTCGGACTGCTTGTAGTCATCATGATCGAATGTATCGGGGATGTGATAAACGGACGGCTGCTGAGACCTAAGATGCCTCCGAAACAGTGATTGCTAAAAAGGGGCTGTCGCACTATGATTAGGGCGGCAGCATTCTTAATCGGATGAAATCCGGCCAGGAAGCCGGATTTCTCTTAAAAACAAAGACCCGGGCTTCGAAAAGTCCGGGCTTTGTTGTAAAATAATAGTATGCGAAAACCATTACATTTACAGCCTGTTTGCCAATTCATATCTTATTTCCCGATGTTGTCAAGCGCGTACATCTCAGACCAGTGGAGCTTGCAGTAGTATTCACCGTTGATGGGCGGATATTTGTGCCCGGTGGCGGCTTCGTTCTGGCAGGCATACTCAATGTCGTATGCGCATCTTAATGCATCAGCACCGCCGCTCTTGAACACATGGATCAGTGAGAATGAGTAGATCAGGCAGAAGGCAAGGATGATCGCCAGAATGCCGGCAGGCCGCACATTTGTCTTCATGAGGACCTGGATATCTTCGTTGCTGCTCCAGCCCTTAAGTATCAGGGAGGAGAGAAGGAATCCGACGACGCCGGCGATGATGCCTACAATGAAACCTGCAAGCACGTCCGTCGCGTAGTGTACCATGAGATAAATTCTCGATGCGCCCACACCTATTGCGGCGAGAGGGAATATCCAGCAGAATGCTTTTGCGCCCTTCCGCTTGGAAGTGGCGTGGCATAGCAGCAGTACCATGGCTATTTCAGTTGCACCTGTTGTATGGCCTGACGGGAAACAGTAGTCAGACTCTGACAGCATTCCCGCACCGACATACCATGACCAGTACTGAAGATCACTCTGCAGAGTGTTATACGGCCGCACCCTCAGGAACATCGGCTTTACAATGATATTTGTGATGAGTGTTCCGATCACTATTGCTATGACAAGTGCGAGACCGACTTTTCTGGTCCTCTTGAAAATGAGGAATACCAGACCGACGACTGCGATCAGTGAAACGAAGATCGTCGAGCCAAGCGCTGTAAGACACTTCGCTACCAGTGTCAGAAACTGGTCCTGTATGCTGCCCATGAAGCTGAAAACAGCGTAGTCAAAGTCTGCAAATATCGCATCCAGCTGAGAACCAATGGTTCCCGCCAAAAGAATAGATGTCATTTTATTACCTCCGTCAGTTCTGTCCGCCCTGCTGCTTTTTGACCCTGAAGAATCCGTATACCAGATATCCCACACAGGCAACGCCAAGGATTATGATCAGATAAAGGGATGACTTGGTCCTGCCCATGATCGTTCCGGCAGCTTCTCTGAAAGTCTTGCTAAGGACATCCGTACCCTTTTTACTGTTGTAATTCTTTTGAAGTATGTTCATGAACTTGGGTACAGCGTCAGCGTCCATGACCTTTCTGGCATCAGTGCCGGAATATATGCCCGCTGCTCCGTTTGAAGGCTGGAAGGCGACTACCGTGTGGCCTTCATCGGTGATGCCGTCAAAAAGATCGTTTTTGTAGTATTCTTCTGCTTTCGCGTTAAGCTCTTCCTGAGTCAGCTCCGTTTCCCCGTCTGCAATGGTAACGATGGGCTGGATGCCCGTAGTCTCATAGAATGTTACCATTCCTTCAAGCGTTGCGTTCTGGGTATACTCAGTCTCCTTGTCATACCATGTCTGCACAATGTGGCACTGGGTGGGTTCGAGCTTAACACGGCCGGTCGTGGTCTCGCCGGCGCACGATGTGCTGTTAGCTATTGATGTATAGATAAAATAGCCAACGATGATAATGACAAAGATCAGGATAGAGCTGGTCCTGTTCCTTTTCAGTGAGGAGTAAGCTTCATTTACGGAGCTGTCCTGATCGTCCTGATTATTGCTGTTGTTCTGATTAAATAAAGACATGTATTTTTATCCTTTCATCAAGTGACCTGTAAATTATACTAATTTAACCACTTTCGGTCAAGCACGGCACCACCCGGAGCAGTTGTGAACAAATTTTGAAAAGTCAGATATCGACCGTTGAAAAATAACCAATGTACCTATATAATATACACCACTGAAAAATCCACATACATGTTTACATAGATATTTCGCACAGGAGGAAACATGGCAAACTCAGATATCGGAGTAGATTTAGGCACAGCGAGTGTGCTCGTATATATATCAGGCAGAGGCGTTGTCTTAAAGGAGCCGTCGGTCGTTGCATTTGACCGTGACTCCAAAAAGATCGTTGCCATCGGTGAAGAGGCAAGGCTCATGCTCGGAAGGACTCCGGGCAACATAGTCGCCATCAGGCCGCTGAGACAGGGCGTTATCTCTGACTATACCGTAACGGAGAAGATGCTCAAGCATTTCATCCAGAAGGCAATAGGAAAGAGGACTTTCAGAAAACCCAGGATCAGCGTGTGCGTACCGAGCCGCGTTACTGAAGTTGAGAAGAAGGCAGTTGAGGATGCAGCATATCAGGCAGGCGCAAGAGAGGTTGCGGTCATAGAGGAGCCTATCGCTGCTGCTATCGGCGCGGGTGTCGACATCACCAAGCCCTGCGGCAACATGATCGTTGACATCGGCGGCGGAACAACTGACATAGCTGTCATTTCACTCGGCGGCGTTGTCGCGAGCACATCAGTCAAGATAGCCGGCGATGATTTCGATGAAGCCATCGTCAGGTACATGAGAAAGAAGCACAACCTCCTAATAGGTGAGAGGACCGCAGAGGAGATCAAAATACAGATTGGCACATGCTTCCTTACAGGCGAGGACATCACAATGGATGTCAGGGGACGTAACCTGGTATCCGGTCTTCCGAGGAAAGTCACAGTGACCGCATCCGAAACAGAGGAAGCACTCAGAGAATCTGTTTCCCAGATCATCGAAGCGATCCATGAAGTCCTTGAAAAGACTCCTCCCGAGCTCGCAGCAGACATTGCGGACCGCGGCATAGTGATGACCGGCGGCGGATGCCTCCTTCGCGGACTTGAGGATCTCATCGAGGACAGGATCGGCATCAATGCCATCACAGCAGAAGATCCGATGCTCTGCGTGGCTATCGGAACCGGACTCTTCATAGAGTATCTCGGTAAGGACCAGTAAGTGGAAAAGATCAGGGGATACGTAGACAGAATAGTATATAGAAATAACGAAAACGGCTACACCGTGCTCCGTCTCGAAGAAAACGGAATCGAAACAACGTGTGTAGGCGTTTTTCGTTTTATTGACGAGGGCGAATACCTGGAGCTTACCGGCGAGATGGATTTCCATCCGACATACGGTGAGCAGTTCCGCGCGCAGTCAGCGCAGCCCATCACGCCCACCGGAGCAGCTGCCATTGAGCGCTATCTGGGCTCAGGCGCGATAAAGGGCATAGGACAGGTGACTGCAAAAAGGATAGTCGAGAGATTCGGGGACGACTCTCTGCGCATCATCGACGAGGAACCGGAACGGCTTGCAGAGATAAAAGGCATTTCCATGAAGAAGGCGCAGGAGATATGTGCCCAGCAGGAGGAGAAGAAGGATCTGAGGAACGCCCTCATTTTCCTGGGACAGTACGGGATCAGCAACGCTCTCGCTGTCAGGATCTATTCCCAGTACGGACAGGATGTGTATGAGATCATCCGCATGAATCCCTACAGGCTCGCCGATGACATAACAGGTATCGGATTCAGGAAAGCCGACGAGATCGCTTTCAGCACCGGCATCGCTCCGAACAGCGACTTTCGCATAAAATGCTGCATCATACATCTGCTCATAAGGGCTGCCGGAGAGGGAAATGTTTACCTCCCCCAGGATATCTTAATAAGGCAGGTCTTCGAAACCCTGCAGCCTAATACGGTGGATGGCATCTGCGACATCGAGAATGCAGACGTTGAAAGATGCATCATGGACCTTGCCATAGACTCGAGGCTGATCATCAAGGAAATAGATGAAGAGCGGCAGATCTATTACTCTTCATATTATTATACGGAATACAACATTGCGGTAATGCTCCACAGGATGAACCTCAAGGGGCGGATCAGCGAGGATGAACTCGAGGAACGCATCCGCGCTGTCGAAAAAGAGACCGGACTTGAACTGGATGAGCTCCAGAGGCAGGCTATCCGCGCAGCCGCATGCTCGGGAATCCTCATCATGACAGGAGGCCCGGGAACAGGAAAGACCACGACGATCAACGCAATCATCAGATATTTTGAAAGGGACCAGAGACGGATACTTCTTGCCGCACCGACAGGCCGCGCCGCCAAAAGGATGACCGAGGCCAGCGGAAGGGAAGCGAGCACCATTCACAGGATGCTCGAGCTCTCAGGCGAGATAGAGGATACATCTGCCGGGGCAAGGTTCGAGCGCAACGAGGAAAACCCGCTGGATGCCGATGTGATCATAATAGATGAGATGTCGATGGTGGACATTTTCCTGATGGCGGCCCTCTTAAAGGCCATCAGGCCGGGCACGAGGCTGATCCTCGTGGGCGATGCCAACCAGCTGCCGTCGGTCGGTGCGGGAAATGTGCTCCATGACCTTATCGAGTCGGAATGCTTCAGCACCGTCAGGCTGAACCGCGTGTTCCGCCAGGCGCAGGAGAGTGACATCATAGTAAATGCCCACAAGATAAACAACGGCGAACAGATCACGCTCGGGCCCGGGAGCAAAGATTTCATTTTCATAAAGAGGGACAACCCGAGCATAATCCTCGGAAGCCTGCTGACCCTTGTAAAAGACAAGCTCCCCGGATATGTAAATGCGCCGATCAGGGACATTCAGGTTCTCGCTCCGGCCAAGAAAGGCCCGCTCGGGGTGGAGCAGATAAATCTTTTTCTCCAGAGCAGCCTGAACCCTCCAAAGCCCGGCGGAAAGGAGCTGCCCGTCAGGGACATGATCTTCAGAAAGGGCGACAAGGTCATGCACATAAAGAATGACTATACGCTCGAGTGGGAAATGCGGACAAAGTCCGGATTTGTATACGACCGCGGCTCCGGCATCTTCAACGGCGACATAGGCATAATTGAGGAGATCAATGATCAGACCCAGATGCTGAGCGTCCAGTTCGACGACGGAAAGCATGTCATCTACAACTATGAAAAACTCGACGAGCTGACACTTAGCTACGCATCGACCATACACAAAGCTCAGGGAAGCGAGTATCCGGCAGTTGTCATTCCACTCCTTTCGGGGCCGCCGATGCTCATGAACAGGAACATCCTGTACACCGCCGTGACGCGCGCAAGAAAATGCGTCTGCATAGTCGGATCCGAAGACACCGTCCGCAGGATGATAGAGAACATAAGTGAGACCGAGAGATACTCAGGACTGACTGACAGGATCCTCGAGACAAAGGATGTCGCGCGAATGCTGCGTTACTAGGGATGTAACAAAAAGTTAAGATTGTAATACGCTGCTAAGCCTTGCGCGCCTAAACCGCAGATGAGACAATTGCAGCATGAAGGCAAGACTTAAACATAAGATAATAAAGGAAAGATTACAGGGCATACTCTATCCGAGAGTATGCCCTGTCTGCGGAAAGCTCATCAGACCGGACTTTACGGAACTTAAGAACTTAACTCCCGGGCAGGGCTTTCCCGAAAAGGACCCGTTCATCTGCCCGTCGTGCGAAGGAAAGCTAAGGCTTGCTGCAGGAAACTGCAGCTGCCTGAAATGCTCAAGGCCTCTCGAGGACGAAAGAGCTGAGTACTGCCTTGAATGTCAGCGGACCAGCCATGTCTTTGACTTCGGGATCGCTGCGCTCATCCACGATGAAGAGGCAGGCGGCATAATGTATGACCTCAAATACCACAGCCTCAGGTGCAATGCCGAATTTGGCGCGTTCGAGATGGCAAAAGCACTGTATAGGACAGGCGGCAGCACGGGCTCGCCTCTCCTTGATGTCGATGTGATGATCCCGGTACCCCTCCACAAACATCGTGAGTTCGAGCGCGGATACAACCAGGCCGCCATTCTGGCCGAAGAACTGTCATTCCTGATCGAACTGTCTTTCGGGAAGACCATACCTGTTGACACCTCTTATATGGAGCGGACGGCAGAAACTCCCAGGCTTAAAACTCTTTCCGGAACCGAGCGCGCGGCGGGGATTACCGGCGCGTTCAGGGTGAAAGGTGAAGCCGGAAAATACAAGAAAGTGCTCCTCGTCGACGATATTTTCACGACAGGGACCACTTTGGACGAATGTGCAAAAACATTGCGACAGGCAGGGGTGGCTGTGATATACTTTATTACGGTCACCATCGGAGCGTGACCATTCAGGATCGATAACATTTCCGGGCACCGCCCGGCAGAAAGGAAAAAACATGACCATAGCAGAAGACAGCTTAAAGTTACACTACGACGTAAAAGGTAAGATCGAGGTAGTTTCAAGGGTAAGCGTAAAGACCAGGGAGGATCTTTCCCTTGCTTACACACCCGGAGTTGCCCAGCCCTGCCTTGAGATACAGAAAAATCCCGACCTTTCATATGACCTCACAAGAAGGTGGAACACCTGTGCTGTCATTACTGACGGAAGCGCCATCCTCGGCCTCGGCAACATAGGCCCTGAAGCCGGCATGCCTGTAATGGAAGGCAAATGTGTTCTGTTCAAGGAGTTCGGCGGAGTCGATGCCATCCCTCTGTGCGTAAAGACCCAGGACGTTGATGAATTTGTTAATGCCGTATACCTGATCTCAGGCAGCTTCGGCGGCATCAACCTTGAGGACATTGCAGCTCCCAGATGCTTCGAGATCGAAGACAAGCTCAAGGAAAAATGCGACATCCCCGTGTTCCATGATGACCAGCACGGAACCGCTGTCATAATGCTTGCAGGCGTAATGAACGCGCTCAAGATCATAGGCAAGAACAAAGAAGATGTACGCGTCGCAGTAAGCGGCGCCGGTGCAGCTGCAACAGCCATCACTAAGCTCATTCTTCACTATGGAATAAAGGACGTTACAATGTGCGACCGCAAAGGCGCGATCTATGAAGGCAGGGAAGGCCTGAACAGCGCTAAGGAAGCCATCGCTAAGATCACCAACCCGCAGAAGCTCCAGGGCTCTCTCGCAGATGTCGTGAAAGGCGCTGACATCTTCATCGGTGTTTCAGCTCCCGGCATGCTGACAAAAGAAATGGTTCAGACCATGGCAAACGATCCCATCGTCATCGCCTGCGCTAACCCTACACCCGAGATCTTCCCGGATGAGGCAAAGGCCGGCGGAGCAAGGATCGTCTGCACAGGCAGGTCCGACTTCCCGAACCAGATCAACAATGTACTGGCATTCCCGGGAATATTCCGCGGAGCCTTTGACGTAAGGGCCAGCCAGATCACCGAAGAGATGAAAGTCGCGGCAGCTTACGCTCTCGCAGGCATCATCCCTGACGAGGAGCTGAATGAAGAGTACATAATCCCCGAAGCTTTCGACCCGAGGGTACCGGAAGCCGTTGCCGCCGCAGTCGCCAAGGCAGCAAGGGAATGCGGAGTTGCCCGCATCTGACAGATAACACGGTCCGGGACGCACTCCGATGCGCCCCGGACCTTCATCTTCTTCAAAAAACCATTCCAAATTCTCGTTTTGGTCAAAATGGAACGGGTGCCATTCGGCGGAACCCATTCCAAATCCTCGTTTTAGTCAAAGTGGAACGGGTGCCTTTCGGTGGAACCCATTCCAAATCCTCGTTTTAGTCAAAGTGGAACGGGTGCCTTTCGGTGGAACCCATTCCAAATCCTCATTTTAGTCAAAGTGGAACGGGTGTCCCTCATAGCGCACCTATTCCAAATCCTCATTTTAGTCAAAATGGAATGGGTGTGCTCAAAAAGCACTCATTCCAAATCCTCATTTTAGTCAAAATGGAACGGGTGTGCTCAAAAAGCACTCATTCCAAATCTTAAATATAGTCAAAATGGAACGGGTACAGTCCACAAGCACCCGTTCCAGATCATCAATTCATCAAAAATGGAATGACCGCATTAGAGAAAGGAGAAAGAAATGGAAATAAGAGAACAATTGAACATGAGCAGAAAGGAGCTAAACAGGATAATCAATAAAGCCAGGAGCAGGCTTAAGAACGCGCCGCCCGGAACACTGAGCATTTACATTGAAAAAGGGAATCCGTATTATTACCTGAATATAATGGAAGACGGAAAACGCAGAAAGCATTATATTCGAAAGCAGGACAATTATAAGATCAGCAGCCTGGCACAGAAGGATTTTGACAAACAGATAATCAATGCAGCGGAGAAACAGAAAAAATGCATAGATGATTTCCTCAAAGAATATGACGGGTATGCGTTAAGGAATATATATGCGAAATTGACGCCTCAAAGAAAACAACTGATAGAAGCGGACATCGTGGATGACGAAGAATATGCCAGGCGGTGGATGAGCGTTGAATATGAACCGGGGAGATTTGAATTCGCGGCAGGCGAATATTATACGCTGAAAGGAGAAAGAGTAAGATCCAAATCGGAAAAGATCATTGCCGACGCGCTGTTCCAGAATGGCATACCGTACAGATATGAGTATCCGCTCCATCTAGATAACGGTCAGACATGGAGACCGGACTTTACCATATTAAATAAGAGGACGAGGGAAGAGTTCATACTTGAACATTTCGGAATGATGGACGATCCGGATTACTGTGCAGGCGCGCTTGGCAAACTTCATGTATACATGGAAAACGGATATTTCCCCGGGGAGAACCTTCTTATAACGGCTGAATCCTCATCAAAACCTCTGAACACGAAAACTCTGGATATTCTGATAGATCATTATCTAAAATAAGTTGACATCCAAACGAGAATCAAATATAATCATCGGGCACGCGTAAGAGTGTGCTTTATATTTGCGCGCTTTAGCGCGGCGTGAATCTATCAGAAAGGAGAATATCATGCCTACATTTAATCAGTTAGTCAGAAAAGGAAGACAGACCGTAGTCAAGAAGTCTACTGCTCCTGCTCTGCAGAAGACATACAATGCTCTTCGCAAGAGATCAACAGATGCTTCTTCACCTCAGAAGAGAGGCGTTTGCACAGCAGTTAAGACAGCTACACCTAAGAAGCCTAATTCAGCTCTTAGAAAGATCTGCAGGGTACGTCTTTCAAATGGCATGGAGGTTACCAGCTACATCCCCGGTGAAGGACACAACCTTCAGGAGCACAGCGTTGTACTCATCAGAGGCGGCCGTGTAAAGGATCTTCCTGGTACAAGATACCATGTTATCAGAGGCACTCTTGATACTGCAGGTGTTGCAAACCGCAAGCAGGCCCGTTCAAAATACGGTGCAAAGAGACCTAAAGCTGCAAAGAAATAATTAAGCAGCAGCTAAACTTACAATTGAATGATGGCCGGATATTAATCCGAGTATATTCTCATCAAATATCTTTATTATGTCCGGCATGAACACGTCAAAAGTGAGTACCGATGAATTAATTTTTTAGTTAAGGAGGGAAGTAACGTGCCACGTAAAGGACATACTCCAAAAAGGGACGTATTAGCGGATCCGCTGTACGATAGCAAAATTGTAACCAAGCTTATCAACCAGATCATGCTGGATGGTAAGAAGGGCGTAGCGCAGAAGATCGTTTACGGTGCGTTTGGAAGAGTCGAGGCAAAGACCGGCAAGCCGGCCCTCGAAGTCTTCGAGACCGCACTTAATAACATCATGCCTTCGCTTGAAGTTAAGGCAAGAAGGATCGGTGGTGCCACATATCAGGTACCTATCGAGGTAAGACCTGAGAGACGTCAGGCTCTCGGCCTTCGCTGGCTTACCAACTTCTCACGTAACAGAAGTGAGAAGACAATGGAAGAAAGACTCGCTAACGAGATCATGGATGCTGCCAACGAAACCGGTTCTTCAGTCAAGAGAAAAGAAGAAATGCACAGGATGGCAGAAGCCAACAAGGCATTCGCACACTACAGATTTTAATCGGGAGGACACATGGCAGGAAGAGAATATCCACTTGAGCGTACCAGGAACATTGGTATCATGGCTCATATCGATGCGGGAAAGACCACTCTTACTGAGCGTATCCTCTACTACACCGGCGTAAACTACAAGATCGGTGACACACATGAAGGTACTGCAACCATGGACTGGATGGAGCAGGAGCAGGAGAGAGGTATCACCATCACTTCGGCGGCTACCACATGTCACTGGACACTGCAGAAAGAATGCAAACCCGCTCCCGGCGCTTTAGAGCACCGTATCAACATCATTGATACCCCGGGACACGTAGACTTTACCGTAGAGGTTGAAAGATCACTTCGTGTACTTGACGGAGCTGTCGGCGTATTCTGCGCAAAAGGCGGTGTTGAGCCCCAGTCAGAGAACGTTTGGAGACAGGCTGATAAGTACAACGTACCCCGTATGGCATTCATCAACAAGATGGATATCATGGGTGCAAACTTCTACAACGCAGTTCAGATGATCAAGGACCGTCTGGGCAAGAACGCTGTTCCGATCCAGCTTCCGATCGGAAAGGAAGATGAATTCAAGGGAATCATCGACCTTTATGAGATGCAGGCATACATCTACAACGATGAGAAGGGTGAGGATATTTCGATCATCCCTATCCCTGAAGACATGGCTGATGAGGCTGAGCTTTATCATCAGGACATGGTTGAGAAGATCTGCGAGCTTGATGACGACCTCATGATGATGTATCTCGAGGGCGAGGAGCCTTCCACAGAAGAGCTCAAGGCAGTCATGAGAAGGTGCACATGCGAAGGAACTATCATCCCCGTATGCTGCGGAACCGCTTACAGGAACAAGGGTGTCCAGAAACTTCTTGACGCCATCCTTGAGTTCATGCCGGCTCCTACAGACGTACCTGACATCGAAGGCGTTGACATGGACGGCAACCCGATCACACGTAAGTCATCTGATGAGGAACCGTTCGCAGCTCTCGCATTCAAGATCATGACTGACCCGTTCGTGGGAAGACTCGCATACATCAGAGTTTACTCAGGAACACTCAACTCCGGTTCTTATGTTCTTAACGCAACAAAGAACAAGAAGGAAAGAGCAGGCCGTATTGTTCAGATGCACGCCAACAAGAGAATGGACCTCGAAAAGGTTTACTCAGGAGATATCGCTGCGGTTGTCGGATTTAAGACTACTACAACGGGTGATACGATCTGTGATGAGCAGCATCCTGTTATCCTTGAGTCCATGGAATTCCCCGAGCCCGTTATCGAGGTTGCTATCGAGCCTAAGACCAAGATCGGCCAGGGTAAGATGGCTGAAGCTCTCGCTAAGCTTGCAGAGGAAGATCCTACATTCAGAGCTTACACCAACAATGAGACAGGTCAGACGATCATCGCCGGAATGGGCGAGCTCCATCTGGAGATCATCGTTGACAGACTTCTCCGTGAGTTCAAGGTAGAGGCAAATGTCGGAGCTCCTCAGGTTGCTTACAAAGAGACATTTACCAAGGCAGTTGATGTTGACAGCAAATACGCTAAGCAGTCAGGTGGTAAAGGACAGTACGGACATTGTAAAGTCAAGTTCGAGCCCATGGATGCAAACGGCGAGACCACATTCGAGTTCGTCAACGAGGTTACAGGCGGTGCCATTCCGAAGGAATACATCCCTGCAGTCGGCGAAGGTATCGAAGAGGCAGCACAGTGCGGTATCCTTGCAGGATTCCCTGTACTCGGCATCAAAGCTACAGTTTGGGATGGATCATATCATGAAGTCGACTCTTCAGAAATGGCATTCCATATCGCCGGATCCATGGCATTCAAAGATGCTATGGCAAAGGCAGACCCCGTACTTCTTGAGCCTATCATGAAGGTCGAGGTTACAACACCTGAAGATTACATGGGCGATGTTATAGGTGACCTCAACTCCCGCCGCGGACGTGTCGAGGGCATGGATGACATCGGAGGAGGCAAGATGATCAGAGGTTATGTTCCTCTGGCCGAAATGTTCGGATATTCAACAGACCTCCGTTCCAAGACTCAGGGACGTGGAAACTACTCAATGTTCTTCAACAACTATGAGAAAGTTCCTAAGAACGTTCAGGACAAGATCATTTCCGCAAAAGGAAAATGACAACTCAGTAAAAAGTCCTTGAAAGGTAAGGAAATTTGACATATAATGCTAGTTGACCTTTTATGGACTTAGCCCGTTATGGGTTAAAACTAATTAATCCCATAATGGGGAACATATTTAATTTTTATAAGGAGATTTGTAAAAATGGCAAAAGCTAAATTCGACAGAACAAAGCCGCATTGTAACATTGGTACTATCGGACATGTTGACCACGGCAAAACAACTTTAACAGCTGCTATCACAAAGACTCTTCATGAGAGACTTGGCCTTGGTGAGTTCGTTGCATTCGATAACATCGATAAGGCTCCTGAAGAGAGGGCTCGTGGTATAACAATTTCTACAGCACACGTTGAGTACGAGACAGCTAAGCGTCATTACGCACATGTTGACTGCCCGGGACATGCTGACTATGTCAAGAACATGATCACTGGTGCTGCTCAGATGGACGGCGCTATCCTCGTTGTTGCTGCTACAGACGGTGTTATGGCTCAGACAAAGGAGCACATCCTTCTTGCTCGTCAGGTAGGTGTTCCTTACATCGTAGTTTTCATGAACAAGTGCGACATGGTTGATGATGAAGAGCTTCTTGAGCTTGTTGAGATGGACATCAGAGACCTTCTTAACGAGTATGAGTTCCCTGGAGATGACATTCCGATCATCCGTGGATCTGCTCTTAAGGCTCTTGAGGACTGCTCAGGCGAGTGGGGAGACAAGATCCTCGAGCTCATGGATGCAGTTGACAACTATATCCCTGATCCCGTGCGTGACGTTGACAAGCCTTTCCTTATGCCTGTTGAGGACGTATTCACAATCACAGGTCGTGGTACAGTTGCTACCGGCCGTGTAGAGCGTGGTGTTCTTCATGTTCAGGAAGAAGTTGAGATCATGGGAATCAAGGAAGATGTCAGAAAGACTGTTTGTACAGGTATTGAGATGTTCCGTAAGCTCCTTGATGAAGGCCAGGCTGGTGACAACATCGGTGTTCTTCTTCGTGGTGTTAACCGTGATGAGGTCGAGCGTGGACAGGTTATCTGCAAGCCGGGTACAGTTACATGCCATACCAAGTTCACAGGTCAGGTTTACGTACTGAGCAAAGACGAAGGTGGACGTCATACTCCGTTCTTCGACAACTATCGTCCTCAGTTCTACTTCAGAACAACTGACGTTACAGGTATCTGCAAACTTCCTGAGGGAGTTGAGATGTGCATGCCTGGTGATAACGTTGAGATCACAGTTGAGCTTATCCACCCGATCGCTATGGAGCAGGGTCTTGGATTCGCTATTCGTGAAGGCGGACGTACAGTTGGATCAGGAAAGGTTGCTACTATCATCGAGTAATTCTAAACCTGAAAAAGCTGCTTAAAGCACAAACAAGGGGTTCCGAAATTTCGGAACCCCTTATTTTTGTACATGGGCATTTTAAAAAGCGCAAAATGAATTAGTAAAACCCCGTCTGGTATGATAGACTAATCATAGATGAGGAATGCTCTTTGAAAGGTAATGCAGGAAGGAAAATACGAATGCAGCCACTTAATGAAAATGCGGAACGTCTGGCCAGGGCAATGGCGAGCCGCCTGCCCCACAAAGAGGTCAGGAAGTGGGTCCGCGAAAATGCCGCTCCCTACAAGGAAATGATGACATATTACCAGTGTGCCATCATGGCGGTGGAAACAAAAGTCAGGGTCATGAATGAGGAGCTGTCACTCAAATACGACAGAAATCCGATCGAAACGATCAAGAGCCGCCTGAAAACGGTAGAGAGCATAGCGGAAAAACTGAACAAGCGGAATCTCGTACCTACCATAGAGGTCATTGAACAGAACATAACCGACATTGCGGGCGTAAGGATCATCTGCTCCTATGAGAAGGACATATACATGATCGCCGATTCGCTGCTCAGGCAGGATGACATCACGCTTGTGGAAAAGAAGGATTATATCCAGAATCCCAAGCCGAACGGATACAGGAGCCTGCATCTGATAATAGAGACGCCGATCTTTCTGTATGACAGGAAGAAATACATGCGGGTTGAGGTTCAGCTGCGGACAATATCCATGGACTGCTGGGCAAGCCTTGAGCATAAGATCAAATATAAAAAGGATCTTCCCGAGGATGTCGCCCAGGAACTGGAGGTAGAACTCTACGAGTGTGCACAGCTCAGCAAAGAGCTGGATGTGAAGATGGAAGCGATCCAGAGGAAGGCAGATGTCTTTCTGGATAACGGATTATAAACGGAGGTGCTTTGAAAATGAAAGTGATCACGATAAGCCGCGAATATGGCGCAGGCGGACATTCAGTTGGAAGGATGGTTGCGGAAAAAC
>SVDE01000141.1 GCA_015057955.1 Lachnospiraceae bacterium
TCTGCGCGACATCGATGAAAAAGATGCGCGGGTCATCAGGGATGAAATGGGTGTAAAGCTGATCATAGACCTGCGAAGCCCATCGGAACTTGAGGAAAAACCTGATGCAGTACCGGAGGGAGTAGAGTATATATATCTTCCCAGTCTGACAAATGAGCAGAACCCTTCGATAAACAGAAAGACCCGGAGGTCTGAACTGACGAGGATAATGAAAGTCCCGGGAGGCGCAGTGGGGCATCTGTGCAGCCTTTACCGTACGATGATCACGCAGGATCTGGCAAAGAAGAGCCACAGAGAAGTCCTTTTAAACCTGCTGAAAGACAGTGACGGAGTATTCTACTGGCACTGTACACAGGGTAAGGACCGGACAGGCGTGACAACTGCAGTGGTGCTCATGGCTCTTGGTGTTTCCGATGAGGATATCATCAAGGAGTATCTGAACGAAAACCGTTCCCTGAAGATAAGAAACTGGTTCCTTACAACCCTTGTCGGCATAGTGATGTTCAACATGAAGGCGAAGACAAATCTTTCAGCGCTCATGAATGCAAAACAGCCCTGCATTGAAGCTGCGCTTGATGAGGTAAAGCGTGTTTTCGGCAGTGCCGACAACTATCTGAGGGAAGGGCTGGGTCTTACAGATGAGCAGATAGCTGGCCTCAGGGAGATATATCTTGTGTGAGAACAGAGCAGTTTTCACACAGGGTTCATAAACTGGATATTGAAGAAATCCGTATTAATGGTTAAAATATACAGGCATTTTATATTTGACAGGATATGACTTCATGACAAAATGTAATCCGAAAAACATACCGGAAGCTGATGATATCTTAGAAAACGATGATGAAATAGAAGTGATCAGCGATGACCCGGAAGAGAAATCCGAAGAAGAGACCGACACCGTCCGCAGCGTAAAAAAGAAACGTAAAAAGTGGCCTATCGTCCTTGCATGCGTTCTCGGCGGCATAATCATTGTGATCGCCGGACTGCTTGTCGCATTGAATATTGTGACAGGAGGTTTCAGGAGCAAAGAATTAAATAAGGATGATCTGGGAATCGTGGAAACAACCACGGCTGCCACTAACAAGGACAATACTAAGAAGATCACGAAGATCACAAATATTGCGTTCTTCGGAATTGATACAAGGGACTTCCTTCCGGAGATAGGGGATCAGTACAGAAGTGATTCGATAATCATCATGTCGATCAACCCGATGAACAATACGATCAAGATGACTTCAATCCTCAGGGATTCAAAAGTTCCGATGCAGGGATATGAACCCTGCAAGATCAATTCCGCATACCAGAAGGGCGGACCTGCACTTGCCATCAACACGCTCAATACAAATTTCCAGCTGGACATTGAAGATTATGTCACAGTGGATTTCGGTGAGCTGGCGACGGCCATTGACATCGTAGGCGGTGTTGACATAGAGCTGGCGTATAATGAAGCGGAGATGGTGAATTTCTATTCCATGGATGAGATGCATTATTATGACTCATTTGCTTATCCCGGATGGAATCATCTGTGCGGCGCGCAGGCTGTGTCTTATGCAAGGATAAGGAACCTTGATACGGACGTTTTCCGTGCTTCACGTCAGCAGACGGTGCTCACTGCATTGTTTGACCGTATAAAGGCAACTCCCAAGTCAGAGTATCCGGCATTGATCACACAGCTACTCGGATGTGTCGAAACATCACTTACTTATGCAGACATCATTTCCATAGTATCGAGCATAGATGTTTCCAGCGCTGAGCTGATCAAGAACACAGTTCCCGATCTGAATTATCAGCCAAGTGTCTGGGGAGGCTATGATGAATCCATTGACGCGTGGGTATGGATATACGATCTTGATTACGCTGCATACAGAGTGCACACCATCATTTACGGAACAGAAGGAAACGGAGAAGGAGAGACGGAAGTCGAAACTGTAGATCCCAATACTTCAGATGTAACATACTGAGAATAAACAGCATTAAGGCACCGCGCGGTGAGCGGTGCCTTTTTTATTTGCCGCTCACCTAACTTCATTGCACTTATGTCAGTAAGAATGATATAATTATATGACTTTGTTCCGGAATTCCGGACATGGCGGAAGGATAGTTTATATGGCCCAGACCGGAAAAATACAGGCTCATATGGCAGCTATAGCGGAGTACCTCCTTGCCGCGGTATTTATTACGCTCGGCGGAACCATGTACCAGTATACGGCACCGCTAGGCGGATATCTGTCCAAGATATGCATGGCTGTGATCGCGGTTGCTGTTATTGCCTGCTTCTTCCTGAAAAGACCATATAAGGACAAAAGCTGCTTTTTGCGCGGGATCATCATCACAGCTGTCATATGTGTGTATCTGGCAGTATTTGCGCTGATAAATCCGGTAAATGTTAAAAGCTATCTGGTGCAGGTCTGCCAGGCTGCCGCACTATGTGTTTATGTTTTCATATGCTGCGGAAAAGACAGGATTCCCGGCGCGCTGACCAGGTACAGCAAATTGATCACGGCCATCGCGCTCATTTCACTGGTCTGCTGGATATGGTTTTCGCTGATAAGGACAATGCCGCCCACCGGCAAAGTTGACTCAACATGGTATTCAACATTTTATACCAAACCTGTCTCAACTTTTTACTATGTTTATTTTGAACCGCAGGGAATAAAATTCTTTGGGCATGTATTTGTAAGAAACTGTTCGATATTTACTGAAGCACCGATGTTCGCCTGGCATCTGCTGATAGCGCTCATGACTGAGCTGTTCATAAGCAGAAAATTGTCATGGCTCAGAACCTGTATCTTATGCGCTGCGCTGATATCAACATTTTCAACCATGGGCTACATATTCGGCCTTGGAGCAGTTATCCTCCGGCTTGTGCTCGCCCTTGTCAGGAGCCGCAGATACAGGAACATGCGCAGAAAGGTTAAGATAGCCGCCTGGATAATAGTTGCTGTTCTGGTTGTCGCTGCTGCAGTCATCAGTCTGGTACTGCTGAAGGAGAAACTGGTCACATATTCCGGTGATACCAGAATGGAAGATTTCAAGGCCGGTTTTCTGGGCTGGATGGATAATTTCTGGACCGGGGCAGGATTCGGAAACAGAGAGACTATTTTCATACATCGGACGGTATTTTCACAGAGCGGATTCAGCAACGGCATCATGGAAGTTGCCGCCGAAGGCGGGGTATATCTGCTCATATGTTTTGTCGGACCGTTTGTATTTGGCTTTATAGACGCGCTGATCAGAAAAGACGGAGGGCTGGCCATTTTTGCGGTACTGGTCTTTGTCATGGCTTCTATTACAAGTGCGCAGTACACCTGCTTGATGTATTTTTTACAGCTTTTCATGCTGCTTGGAATAATGACCATAAAGAAGAGAGGAACACAACAACAATGAAAAAGATCATAACTTCAGTATTGATCATCTGCCTCGCAGTGGGGATCACTGCATGTTCACAGAAAAAAGAAGTGATCACAACTCCGGCAACGACCGGAGCCGCAGTTACTACAGGTACTGAACAACCTGCAGCAACTGAGACAACGACCGCAGGGCAGCAGGAAACATCCGCCCAGCCTGAAGAAACCACAACGGTTTTAACTGAAACATATACATTCAGCGTTCCCGAGGGATCAAAAGTCACTGTAAACGGAACCGCGCTTGAAAACCCTGCAGCGGGCAGCCTTCCGGAAATAATAGAGTATTCATCACGTTTTGTGGATATCCCGGATTATGTTACATATACAGTTGCCCTGGCACCGGGTGAGGTCTCAGTTTCAGGTACTGATGCCGATGGGAATAAACTTGATTTTGAAAACGATGGCAACAGCTACACCGGATCAAGCATCGCTCCTCAGGATTTCATTGATGATGTAAGCGAGCTAGTTGAAGACGGACTGTACTGCTGGGGATTATATTTCATAAATAAAGCCGAACTGAAAAGATATGTCTATTATGACAGTGAACTGTTCGGCATGATCTTCGGAAGCGGGGATTACGACTGGATAAACAATACATTCTACAATTACGAATATATCTCAGACTATGATTATTCCGAGCTGAAAGCTGAAAATTACCATAAATACGGGGATGAGTGCTTTACAGTTGACGTGAGGTATAAACTCAACGTGTATTTTGATGACCCCGACAGGTCAGACCCGAACCAGTATATGAATGCCACCATGGTATGGCTGGTGGAAGGAGATTCCTGGTCAATAGCTGATGTTTTCAACAATGAAGAGATCGATACATATCCTGCAAAGGACGGAGTTGAGATTATCAACATAAATGAAAAAACATTTACCGGCAAGATGTTCGTGGTCAAGGATCCTTCAAGGGTATTCTGCGGAGTCATTGATGACCTCGGATCAGATGTCGGAGCGAAGATGCCTTCAATACTCCGTCAGTACAGAGACGCCGGTTATTCAATAGTCGGCGGTGTTAACGGAGGAGACTTTATCGACACAGGTACACATATCTATACAGGAACGCCTCTCGGTCTTGTTATATCAGAAGGAGAGATTGTATATGCCGATGAAGGCTACGATTCAACATACAGGATTGCCGGAATAACAAAAGACGGAAAGTTCAAGTTCGGTTACTACACTGCAAATGAAGCCATTGAACTCGGATTCCGTGACGCTATCCACTGTGAGACAGATTCAGGTCCGTTCCTCGTTGAGGATGGCCAGATATATGATGATATCCCCGAACCGTATGAATACGGTTCAGGCAAGAATGCGCGTACTGCGATCGGCCAGAGAGAAGATGGTGCCATCCTTCTTCTGTGCGCTAACGGAAGACAGGCAAATTCTCTCGGAGCTACATTCTATGACCTTGCGGAAGTAATGCTCAAATACGGAGCTGTAAATGCCGCTGCCATGGACGGAGGATCATCTTCACAGATGGGCTATGAAGTATCACCGGGAACGTTTGATTACATCAATCATCCGTTCACACCGGCTTACGGCCCGAGGGCATGCCCGACGTTCTGGCTCATTAAATGATAAGGACTGATGAAGACCAAGTATGAAATAGACATGACATTCGGGAGCATGCTGCCCAAGCTGATCAAGCTTGCGCTGCCTGTAATGCTCTCGGGAATACTGCAGCTGGCTTTCAATGCGGCGGACCTTGTGGTTGTCGGAAGGTTCGCCGGTGAGACAGCTCTTGCGGCCGTTGGTTCCAACGGCCCTCTTATTTCGCTCATTATCAATGTTCTGCTTGGAATATGTACAGGAACAAGTGTATTAGTAGCACGTAATTACGGCGCGAAGGATGAGCAGACCCTTAAAGAAACGGTCTGTACTTCAATGACTATCGGCCTTGCGGGCGGTATCATCTTTGCGCTCATAGGCATTTTCCTCGCTGAGCCCCTGCTTAAAGCAATGGGTACACCGACAGAAGTACTGCCGCATGCCGCACTATATCTGCGCATCTATTTTGCCGGCATGCCGGTCATGCAGCTGTATAACTTCGCCAGCGCTGTCCTTCGTGCGGTCGGTGATACCAGAAGGCCTTTATACTATCTTGCGATTGCCGGCGTCATAAATGTCGGGCTCAATCTCTTTTTTGTGATCGTCTTGAAAATGGCTGTGCCGGGCGTCGCGCTTGCCACAGTGATCAGCCAGTGTGTATCATGCTTCCTTGTATTGCTCGCGCTGGTCAGGTCAAAGGGAATGTACCGGCTGGATCTGAAAAACTACAGATTTTCAGGAGGGGCATTTAAACAGATAATGAAGATCGGCCTGCCCGCCGGAATACAGAGTTCACTGTTCTCAGTATCAAACGTTATTATCCAGTCTACCATCAATTCATTCGGCACTTTTGCCATGGCAGGAAACTCAGCTGCATTGAGCATTGAGGCATTTATCTTTACGTCGCAGGATGCGATCAATCAGGCATCGATCGCGTCTGTAAGCCAGAACATGGGCGCTAAGGAATATCAAAGGGTAAAAAAGAGCATACGCTATTGCCTTCTCATGGAGATAATCGTGGGAGAAGGAATGGGATGGCTCATGATCCTGTTTTCAAGAACGCTGTTGGGGTTCTATGTTTCCGGGGAGGAAACGATAGCTGCGGGCGTTGTAAGGATGACAGTTATAGGATCGCTCTACTGTCTTAACGGAATGCAGCACATGATGGGCGGTGTCCTTAGATCCCTGGGATTTGGGATACTGCCAACAGTTATATCATTTATAGGAATATGCGGATTCCGGCTCATATGGATATTTACGTATTTCCCTTCACACAGATCGTTGTGGTCGCTCTATGCGTCATATCCGCTGTCCTGGGCATTCACGATAATAATTCTGTTCAT
>SVDE01000142.1 GCA_015057955.1 Lachnospiraceae bacterium
ACATTTCCATGGTACTATGTGGTGATCGGATGCCTGGTGAGGGTTGCCTGCCTCATCTTCCTGATCCTGGACCTGAAACGGGCTGCGAAGGGAAATCGCAGTTAAACAGCCCGTCCTGCCTTAGTTCATAAACAGTATCACAAACTTCTTCCATGTATTTCCTGTCATGGGAAACGCTGATGACCGCTCCCGGGAAGCTGCGCAGTGCCTGTCTGACTACAGGCCCCGATAACGGTGAAAGATTACGGGTTGGTTCATCCATTATGAGCACATTTGCCCCGGACATGCTGAGTTTCAGCAGGATCAGTTTGGCTTTCTGACCGCCGGACAGTTCTGCAATCCTGTGGTCCATCTCATCAGAAGTATATTTCATCGACCCCAGGTATGTGCGTATCCTGGTCTGTTCTTCTTTGTCATAAGTCACGCTTAAGAACTCCACCGGCGTACTTTCGTCATCTATCAGGTCCGAATAATCCTGCGGCATGTAGATTGCCAGAATATCATCACGCCCGAGCAGCATTTCGGCAATGATCTTTATCAAGGTGCTTTTTCCCGCTCCGTTTTTTCCTATGATGCAGATCTTTTCATTTCCGCGGATGAACAGCTTAATGTTCTCGGCCAGTACCTTCGATCCGTCGGGACACACCAGTTTATCCAAAGACAGTTCCAGCACTGTCTTGCCTGCAGGTACTGTCTTGCTGTTATCAAACCTTATGTACATTGCCTCCTCGAGGTCGGGCACATCTGCCATCTCTTCTCTTTCACGCTCATAGCGGTGCTCCAGTGATTTGACAGCGTGCATTTTCTTCTTAAGGAGCCTGCCGCTGTGCGGATCCTGCCTGGAAACACTGTTCTGGTCGCGTGAGACCTTCTCATAGATCTTCCTGAACTTCTCTTCCCGCATCTTCTGCTGGCGGCGCTGATACAAAGCCAGTGCTTCCTGATTCTGAAGATTCGACCGGCGCATGGAAACATATTCAGCAAATGATGTCCGCATCAATGTGCATCTGCTGACAGTCTTTCTCCTGACCTGTTCAATATGGATGACCACGTTTGCGCAGCGTTCGATCAGCACCTCATCGTGTGAAATAAAAAGCACGATCCCAGGGAATCCGGCTATATACCGCTCGAGCCATTCCAGAGTTTCCAGATCGATGTCATTTGACGGCTCGTCCAAGAGCAGTGCTGTCGGCTCTTCCAGAAGCAGGCTCAGCAGCTGGACCTTTATCTTCTCTCCTCCTGACAGCGACCCCATCCGCTGATCACTGTAGAAGATATCCGGATTAAGGGACAATTGCGCTGACATCCTGTTAAGTTCTTTCGGAGTCTTTCGCCAGAACGCTTCATTGCCCGTGAAATAGTCGTACACTGTTTTTGCTCCATCACTTAACGGCAGCTCCTGCGGCAGATATGCCAGCCGCTCATTATTTATTATCCGCTCACCTGCGCATTCAGCATAATCAGCTGTCAGCTCCGGGTCATAGATCCACTTGAGCATTGTGCTCTTGCCGTTTCCTTCTTCCCCTATGATCACAGCTTTATCACCGGGATTGAGAACAAACGAAAAGTCATTTATCAGAGACCGAAGGTCTTTTGTATGGACAATGGAAAGATTTTTGATCTGAAGCATATGATCCTCCTTTCAACCAGAAAGGTCTGCTCCAACCGAAGCAGACCGTACATTTGAAAAGATCCTGTTATATGCCAAAAGCGCATTGCAACAGCGATGTTTAAAAATGAATACGATAATCCGTCCGGCATACACAAACAGACCTTTAAAGGTCATTAAAATGTCTGAAGTAAACCAAATGAGATTATCTGATTATCATTTTTTCACCTGTCTGCAAATTGCGCCTTTCTTAAGATTGATCAGATTATAACACATTTTCGAGCGATAGACGGGATTCGAAAAATCCTTCGGAAGAGCCCCCAGGCCCTCCAAGCTCGCTAACGTTACTCCTTAAAGCCGAGATTACGGTCTATTACTTCTCAAAATCCGGTTTCCATGCTGCGAAGCCGGCAAGCTGCGCATCTGTTCGATGATAGTATCTTTCATTTTTATCAAGGGCAGCAATCTGTGCCATTTCTTCATCTGTCAGCTTGAAGTCCAGGATGCACAGATTATCTTTGATATGATCTTTCGTTTTGCTGCCGGGGATCACCACAAATCCCATCTGTGTATGCCAGCGGAGAATGATCTGTGCCGGAGTCTTTCCATATTTTCTTCCAAGTTCAGCAAACACAGGCTCATTTATAAGGGACTTATCGCCATGTCCAAGGGGATACCAGCTCATCAGCTTTATGTTGTATTTATCCAATGTCTTCCTGAGTTCCTTCTGGGTGAAATAAGGATGTGCCTCCACCTGGATGAATTGCGGAACTATCTCCCAATTGGCCTGAAGTTCATCAATATACTTTCCTTCGAAGTTTGAAATACCGATGTTTTTAGCCTTTCCATCCCTGTAAGCCTTCTCAAGCTGTCTGTACCCGGCCATCCAGTTTCCTGCAGGCTGATGGATATAAAGGAGATCCACATAGTCTACGCTAAGCCTCTCCAGGGTTTCGTTGACAGCATTTTCATTCTCATATTCGCTTGGCCAGAGCTTTGTTGAAATGAAAACATCCTCGCGCTTTACTCCGCTTGCCCGAAGTCCTCTTCCGCAGGCTCTCTCATTTACATAAGCATTGGCTGTATCAACAAGCGAATAGCCCATCTTAAGCGCTTCCCTTACACTATTTTCAGCCTCTGCCGGCGAAAGCATAAAAGTTCCGATACCTACTACCGGGCATTCCCGGTTATTGTTTAATCTGATCTTTTCCATTTTCTTCTGTCTCCTTATCCTAATAATGAATATGTTCCCGTGCGAAGCGCTGCTATGACGCCTCCATCTATCAGCAGATCTGTACCGGTAATAAAACCAGCATGTTCTCCTAAAAGAAATGCTGCTGCTTCTGCAATTTCGTCAGAAGTTCCCGTACGTTCTGCTGCCGATTTATCGATCATATCCTGATAGCCTTCGCCGGCTGCAGCAAACTCATCATAGGCAAGCGGAGTCACAATTACTCCCGGACTGATCGTATTGATCCTTGCCCGTCTCTCTTTCCATGTTGTTGCTGCTGCTTTCATTGCCTGAAGCTGATTGATACGCTTTGCTATCATATACGCAAGCCCGGAATTCTGCATTGCGGTTTCCTTGATAAAAGAAAGATTCATAAGCTGGTCGGTCGGAGTGTTCAGGATCTTCTGCTCTTCCTCATACGGGATCGGATACATATACCCTGTCTGACTGGATACGATCAATCCCGCCCCGCCTTTTGCCATGACCTTTCCAAAAGCATCAACGGCATAGCCGGTTCCTACCATATCGAGATTCAGGATATGTTCCGGATTTGTTTGGTGCGGTGATGCACCCGCCGTATCAATAAAGTACATAACATCACCGAGGGATGCAGCCTTATTTGCAAATGCTTCAATTGAATCTTTTTCCAATGCATTTACGATCATTGTATCTACATCATAACCACTGTACTGAAAATCATGAGCTGCCTTTTCCAGGTTCTTTTCACTAATATCACCAAGCAGGATCTTCCTGCCTGCAGCTATCCGTCTTACGATTGCCGTTCCCATACTGCCGGCTCCCAGCAGGGCTATCACTTCTTTTTTTTCATTTCTGTCAAAGATCATTGTTTTCATCTGACTTTTCCTCACTTTCTGAAAATCACAGCATTTTGATGACTTTTGCAGGATTCCCTCCGACGACTGAATTTGCCGGAACATCTTTTGTTACTACGGCTCCGCCTGCGATCACTGCATTATCTCCCACATGCACTCCGGGCATGATGCATACTCCTGCACCGATCCAGACATTATCTCCGATAATTACCTTTTTACACTTAAGTGCATAGCGGTTTTCAAGATCATGGTTATCCGTTACGATAGTCACATGCGGTCCGATCTGAACGTTATCGCCAATCTCTATGCCGCCAATTGACATCGCCGTAAAACTGTGGTTTATAAAAACATTTTTCCCAAAAATGATCTGTTTGGGGAAATCAATCTGTGTAGGTGTCAGGATCCCCAGATCATCCGGTTTTTCTCCGTCAAACAGTTCGTTAAAAGCTTCTTTCTGTTCTTCCGATCCCGGCTCAGCATGATTCAAATGAAAAAGTGCTTTATCCGCACGCATCAGTTCCCTGATCGCGGGACGGTACTCCTCCGCCATCATGTCTACCGGTTCTCCGTCTCTTAGTTTCTTAAAGATATCCATGATTTCTCCTCTTTGGTCGTTTCAAAATGTTGACGCTTCACTACCGGTTAATTTCCAATTACCGTTTTCTTTTCTAAGCGTAAAATCTCCCCGCAGACGCCATCTGTGTTTTCCGCCGCCGTATACAGCAGCCAGCACGTAGCTTTTTCCAACCATCTCGGCGCTGTCTCCATAAACATAAACATCTATACTGTCATGCTCTGCCGAATAATAGTTGAATGTTCCTGCCATCAGCCCTTTTATAAAATCATCTCTTGACTGTTCTGCACCCGTCATGTGCCTGAGATAATAATCGTCCGTCATCAGTGACTGCAGACCATTGGCATCTTTATTGATCATGTACTCCCAGTATTTACT
The DNA here is from genome assembly GCA_015057955.1 of Lachnospiraceae bacterium. GTDB lineage: Bacteria > Bacillota > Clostridia > Lachnospirales > Lachnospiraceae > RGIG5612. The sequence continues at coordinate 4,626 of SVDE01000142.1, forward strand.
GTAGAGTTCTTTGATCTTTTCTTCTTCGCTCATTACATTTCCCCCATATTCACAGCCCGTTCACTGACAGCCATTTCTGTACAGCTGCCTTAGAATCTGCTGCTTTGCTTCCTGTAATGGAAAGTCCTTTCTTTACTTCTGCACCGGCTGTATACCTTTTAATATCCCGTTCGCTTTCTCCCATACCGCTTCCTTCATTGGTGCACAGCGGCAGAATGGTTTTGCCTGAAAAGTCATATCTTTCCAAAAATGTGGCAACTGCCATCGGAAATGTACCCCAATAGTTCGGATAAGCCAGAACAATGGTGTCATATTCATCAATACTGCCCGGATAATATGTCAATTCCGGACGCGCGTTATTCTGAAGATCCTTTTTGGCTTCATCAATACAGGTCATATAGACCGGAGAATACGGATCTTTCATTTCAATCTTGAAGGTATCTGCATCGATTTTTTCCTTCATTAGATTTACAACGATCTCTGTGTTTCCTACCTTTACATATCTCATTGCTCCGCCAAAATAGTTTTCATCTGCTCTTGAAAAAAATGCAATTAGTGTTTTAGACATCTTTGTTCCTCCGTTTTTGTTTTTTCTGTCTTTATTTTCCCATTAGATCATTGTAAAGTCCAATTGGATTGCTTTATAATCAATTTAAATTTTAAATAGCGCAAGGAGTCTGTCATGACAACGAAACAGATTGATTATTGTATAGAATTGGCCCGTACGCTGAATTTCAGCAGAGCTGCGGAAAATATGTTTGTCAGCCAGCCGACGTTTTCTTACCAGATCCGGCTGCTGGAAGAAGAAGTGGGATTTGAGATCTTTGAACGCAGCGGAAAAGGTGCATCCCTGACACCTGCCGGCGCGCAGTTTGCCGTATTTCTTGTGAATATGCGCGAAGAATTAAAGCGTGCCATCGAACAGGGACAGAACTTCAGTGCAAAATATAAAGATCGGATCACGATCTCACTGATGGTACGGCAGGCGCTCTATTTTCTTCCTGAAGCAATAAGGATTTTTGAAGAACGCGAACATAATGTGCAGATCGAACCAGTTTTCCAATATGAAAACGGAATTGACTCTTTCCTGCGAAAAGAGTCAGATATATTTTTTACGTTGAAGGAACAGACCCGGCAGATACCGGGGATTCATGTTCATGATCTTTTTGAAAGCAGGATTTACCTGATAACCCGTAGGGATGATATGCTTGCAGAAAAGAACCTGATCACAGAATCTGACCTTTACGGAAGAACATTAATGATTGGTGGAGGTTCTCCACCTGCACTGAAAGCAGTTCAGCACAGACTGGTTTCCACAGGAAAGATAAACTATTTTAACAGTGCTGATCATGACACCACTCTCACAAATGTTGCGGCGGGGAAAGGAATCTGCCTCGCCCCCGGATTCTTAAATGACCACAGTGATCAGTTCTCCTGGATTCCTTATGACTGCAAAGAATCTTTTTCCTGTGTTCTGTGCACTCATAAAGATGACAATCGTAAAAGCCTGAATGTATTTCTGGAAATAATGAAAGAATTATATTGCAAAGCTGTTGCCTTTCCATTATAGACATCTTTTTGAGGAGAACAGATAAATCGAGTCTGCAAATAAAAAGTCAAGCAAGAATTGAAGTACATTGAAAATTTTATACAGGTTGAAATTTATGG
>SVDE01000029.1 GCA_015057955.1 Lachnospiraceae bacterium
GGGCGGCCTGCCGGACCTCCGACCAGAACAAGTATAGGGCGATCTTTAACGCGGTACGCAGCTATACGCTGAGACATAATACAAGGAATAGTCGCTAATAATCTATACAACAGATATTAAAAAAAAGGAGAAGAGTACGGATATAAACTCCGACTTCTTCTCCTTTTCAATATCTCAGCATATTCAAATCATCTGAAAATGCTTGAGGGCTTCAATGATTGCCTCTTCCTTCTCCCTCGGTGTCTCCGGAGACCTACTGCCCTCACTCCTGGATCTGTTCGTATGTAGCCCCTTGCTGAAACCTGGACATGTCCATATCTTCAAGAGAGAACTCCACCCTAACATTCTGACCCGATATGTTTCCCTTGGAAAGTTGGACAACCGTCTCGACTGTTGTCCGACTGAGCAACCGAATTGCCATCTCAGGAACCATTTCTACTAATGCATTTACCAATCCGAAATCTATTACGCCACTAATCCGCCAAATTGGCGTTTTGAGTAATCCGATTTAGTTTTTCTCCTTGAGCATTTACGCTCTTTTCAAACTCTTCCATCGTGAATACATTCTCACGCTCGATCAAATCCTCGATATAATCAAAATATCCCGTGACCGCACGTTCCAGCCTGCGAATCTGCTTATCATCCAGATAATTCTTTGCAATCAAAACATCTGATTTCAGTATCCTGCCATCCGGAGCATTCTTCCAGGTCGTAAGTCCCATATGCTCTTTCTCATGATCTGCTGATTCATATACTATCTCAGCAGCGGTATGATTTGTGATTGCATAATGAAACCTGTTCTGTATCGTTGCATAAAAATGATAAGCCACTTCGGAATCCTTTGTGTAATCAATGCTACACTCAGCAAAATATCTGTAATCTGCTGCCAGATACGCCGTTCGCTGGCTCGGATCGAACGGACACGCTCCAACAACTCGCGGAAGTAATCTTTTCCGAAAGAAATTTTCCCTTGCTTCAGGCGGTCGTCATCCAGAACAAAGCCTTTTTTCATATATTCTTTAAGAACGGTAGTTGCCCACAGCCTAAACCACGTGGCTTTTTTGGAATTTACTCTATAGCCAACTGATATGATAGCATCTAGATTGTAAAACATAGCTTCACTGGTCTGGATTTTATCAGGGATAGCTCCGTGAGGACTGGTTATTTCCATTTTGGAAATAACCACTTTTTCATTCAACTCGCCTTCTTCAAATATTTTCTTTAAATGCTTACTTATGGCAGGAACCTGAACTCCAAACAGCTCTGCCATCGCCTTCTGTGTTATCCGAATACTCTCGTCTTTAATGTATGCATCAACAGAAACATCTCCTTCATCTGAATGATAGAGAACCATTTCCATTTGCTTATCAAAATCTCTCATAGAAGGTTCTCCTCCCTTCCTTTCATTTCCATATATCAGGCACCTCCTTCTACTGTTCAAAGGAGATTTCCCCGCCAATTTTCTGACTTTCAGGCAAAAAAATGCGGACATCGGGATTTTTCCCTATGCCCGCAGGCACGATAACGATTCGTGATTCAGTATATAATCTCAATTGCTTCCGCACTTTTCGCATCTGCTGCATCCATTGCAGATAAGCCTCATTCCGCAATTCATGCAGCGTTCTCCAAAATACGGTTTGTACAGTCCTTCCTCCTCAATCGGATATCCCCATTCATCGGTAAGGTGCCATTCCATCCGCCTTCCTTCAAAGCTGAGACCTGATTTGTACGCCTGCTCACTCTGAATGCTTCCTTCCAGCTTATAAAGCTTTCCGTCCTTCACAAATCTACGTCCGGTGCCGCAGAATACAAACGTTACATCATACGCTACGCATTCATCCCTCAGCGACTTTACCCATTCATAATGACACGGGCGGGCACCTCCGTAGTTTTCTCCGTCACAAAGAACCTGTTCGATCTGACCCGCAGGGAGATATTTTCTAATGCTCACCGGACCGATATAGGGAGCACACATGATCCCTTTGTGCTTAAACGGCAGCTCCAGCAGGATCGGGATCCGTTCATCAGCTCTCTTCTGATTCTCACAGGTAACATTAAACATTACGTTTTCCCAGCCATCACCCCAGTTCCATGGGAGATGATCCGCCACGCGTTCCGGTCTTTTTGTCAGCAGGAAGAACTTTACATCAGATCTTTGACGTATAATCTGCCAGGCTTCATCACGCCAGGGATCTGCTTCTTCCAGAAAGAAATCTGAAGTCATACAGACCCGGATCATTTCTCCGCTTTTAACCTTAAATGTTCCGTCACGGTATTTGGAAAGCGGATATTTAAACCCTGCTTTTGTCCTGTATATTTCAGATCCGTCCTTATCTCTCAGAGAATCCAGATAATACATGTAGCAGTTCTGGCAGCCCTCACTGCACTTTCTGCAGCCATGCCACGGGTTCCATATATCGTGCAATGGAGGCACCTCACTTTCTCTAAACTATTTATTGAACGAGCATGTTCTGATAAACTGCCGAATATCCGCACCACCCTCCAGATATCGGAGCAATATTTCCGCACATGCACGACTGTCGCTGTCAGCCTTGTGGTGATCAAGACAGATACCATAATAGTCGCACAAGACATTCAGTTTATGGCTCATCCCAGGCAAAATCTTCCTGCCCATTTGTACTGTGCAAATATACCGTGCATATGGCTTCCACTCTATTTCGTAATCACACAAGCATTTTTTAAGCACATTCATATCAAATACAGCGTTATGTGCCACCAAAAGTCTGCACGACATCAATGGCTCTATTTTTGTCCAGAGCTCAGGAAAGGTCGGTGCATTCCTCACCGTCTCCCTGCTGATTCCTGTAAGCTGTGTATTAAATTGATCAAAGTAAGTTTCCGGATTAACCAGAGAATAAAATTCATCTGTGATCACTCCATCCTCTATCACGGTAATACCGATCGCGCTTATCCGGTTGCTCATGCGGTTCGGCGTTTCAACGTCAAACACGGTAAATCCAGCCATATCCAAATCTCCTACTTTTTCAGTTCCTCACTCAGCGAATGCGGCACTCCGCGTGGACCGCGAATTGCGAAAATGCCATATTCACCTTTAAGTCTATCGAATGTGAATTTGTCCGGCTTATACCGTTTCAGCAGCCGTATCTTCATGAGCGCCGTAATTGTCAGGCTTCCGTCCCGGTAATCATAGGGAATATCTGTTTTAGTAACCTTGCACTTATACAGTATGGCAGAGACAGGAGCAGCTGCATACACATATACGGTATCTCCTGTCCGGATACCGTTTCCCTGCTTCCAGTCAATTTCCTTTGCATCGTCAAAGGCATGTTCGATATCATAATACTTCGGATTCGCAGGGATGATCCATTCCTTCGGCGGACGGATCTTCTGCTTTTTCTGCTTCGATGCCGTCACGACATAGCTTTCATCGATCCATTTGCAAATATCCTCAAAAGGAACAGTGCCGTCCAGGAGAATGGATATCCAGTTCCCGCGGCTGATATGGTAACCGTGAAAGTATCCTGTCTGCTGCGTCAATATATCGACCAGCATGGAATCACCCATTTTCACATTGAGAACATCGACACGCTCTGCTCCCTCCAGTCCCAGCTTTTCACGCAGGACATCCATGATGATTGCGAACCACTTACGGTTATCCTCATGGCGAAGAACCGGAAAGTCCTGTGCTGTTGGCAGCGGATAATCCGGTTCGATACCGTATTTCTTTTTTGCATACTTAAATATTTCTTCTCTCATGATCAATTCTGCTTTTTCTTCGCCGATTTTTTTACTTCTTCGTGATAAAAATAATTCACCACAACAGGAGGATCTCCAAATTCCGAACGATGCTTATCATCATCGCGCATATACGGCATGGCTTCCTCCGCGGTGTACTTCCTCATTTTCTGATCAAGCTCAGTCCAGTAAGCCCGGCTCTTTTTGCTGTATATCTCATGGTAGAGATCATCCAGCTCCGGATGATTCTCATGGATCCACTCCAGGATGCGCACTCTGTAATCGCCGCGAAGATTCAGGTTCTCCAGCCAGACAAGATTGCACTGTTTCTTGGCATGTTCGATGATTTCGATAGGATCTGTGATCCCCGGGAAAATCGGTGAAATGAAACATGTTGTCTGTACTCCGGCTTCATAAAATTGCTTCATGGCTTCCATGCGTCTTTTTATGCTGACGCCCCGGTCCATCTCCTTTCGGAAATCCTCATCAAGCGTGTTAATGGAGAAAGATACCCTGGCATTCGGAAATGTTCTGATCAGGTCAAGATCCCTGAGCACCAGATCAGACTTTGTTGCAATACTGATACTGATCCCGCTCCCCTGAAGCTGCTCAAGCAATGCCCTGGTCCTCTTATACTTTGCCTCGCACGGCTGATAACAGTCCGTCACGGAGCCAAAGAACGCTTCCTTGCCGGCATATTTCTCTGTATTTTTAATCTCGGGCCAGTTTTTCACATCAACAAATTCGCCCCAGGGTTCCGGATGGTTCGTGAACCGTTTCATGAAGCTGGCATAGCAGTACTTACAGGCATGGCTGCATCCCACATAAGGATTCACTGAATAATCCGAAACCGGGAGGTTGGATTTCGTCATTACGCTTTTTACGTCAATTTCTTTGATCTGCATCTCTATACCTGCTTTCTGTTTCCAATTACATTTATGGTCGATACACGAAAGATTAAAAGCAGTGCCAGAATGCTTCCGGCAGCTGCTGCTGTGAGAAAGATTTCCGGCAGCCTGTCTTTTAGATATCTTCCGAATTCCATAATATATACCCCTGTTTCTTTCGTGTTTCTATCGTTCCGTCACAGCCCAGATCCGCAAGTTTACTGCGAAGCCGGCTGATGTTTACTGTTAATGCATTATCATTTACGTATTTTTCATTATCCCACAGTGCCGTCATCAGCTCATCCCTGCTTACGATCTGTCCGGCTTTTGAAAGTAAGGTCTCAAAAATGATCATTTCATTTTTGGTAAGTACAACCTCCTGTTTTCCCTTTGTCAGAACACCCTTAGCCGGATGCACAGAAAGGTCCCCCCAGAACAGATTCTGATTTGCCGGATTCATCCGCCGGAAAACAGCTGCTATCCGAAGCAGCAGGATTGCCGGGTGATATGGCTTTGTAATATAATCATCTGCTCCATAGCTCATGGACAGGACCTCATCTGCTTCCGCCGTCCGGCTGGTCAGCATGATAACCGGCGTCTGCTTTTCCCTTCGAAATCTGCGCAGAAGCTCCTCACCGTTCAGGCCGGGAAGATTGATATCTAACAGCAAAAGGTCTGCTTCTGTTCCAAGAAGCCTCTCAAGCGTATTCTCATAAGTGTCAACTTCTTTTACCAGATAGCCTTCTCCTTCCAGGAGAGTCTTAAGTTCCATGCGAAGATCCGCATCGTCTTCCGCAATTAAAATTGTTTTCATTTCGTTCCTTTTCTGAAATGCATGTCCTCGTAAAACCTATCCGGCAAAATAATGCTCCGCGGCATGGCGAAAATGTTCGTTAAACCCTGCTATTGCCGCTTTGCTGGCGTCAAGCCCGGGATACAGCATATCAAATGCATGGATGTTTGTTGGATAAACGTCGCATTCCGCCTCAACGCCAGCCGCTTTGAGATTATCTGTGTAGGCAATCGTTTCTGCATAAAACGGTTCGCCATCGCCGACGAATGTATAGCATGGCGGCAGATTTGAATAATCATTCTGTCCTGCCGGAGCCGCATATGGAGAGACCTTTCTTTTTGCACTTTTGCGCAGATACATTTTCCAGCCGAAATGGTTGCGGCGGGTGTTCCATATCCTCCCGTGATTGTCAGCAGACGAATCTGTGTCAAAATTATCGATCATTGGATAGAGCGGCATCTGAAAAGCGATCTTTACGTCTCCGCTGTCACGTGCTTTCATACAGACTGCGGCACACAAACCTCCGCCCGCGCTTTCTCCGCCGACCATCAGCTGATCCGTACGTATATTAAGTTCCCTTGCATGCTCCTTCATCCACAGAAGCGCGGCGTAGCAGTCATCAAGCGCAGCGGGATAAGGATTTGTTATTGCAAGCCGGTATCCCACAGACACGACAATCGCTCCGAATTTTTTTACAAGGTCGACTGCGCGGGACATATAAACCATTTCTTTCATTCCGGTTATGTATCCGCCTCCGTGGATCCACAGTACACCAGGCGCATCTTTGGCTCCGCTCTCCGGCGACAGCACAAGCAGGGGGATTCTGTTATTTCCGCAAGTTATCTTTAATTTAACAGATTTTATCCCGTCAGGTTTTTTCAGACTGATATACATACACTGCTCCTGTACTGCTTTCGCTGCAAAAGGCTCACGACTTCGACTGTGTTTTGTTTGAGCAACCGAATTGAATAGTCATCAGAGCCTTCATAAAACACCAGAACTCCCAACTGCAGACGCATTAAGATGCATCTTCAACATTATAATCCGTTAAAAAAATGATTCCATTTAGGCTTTCTATATAGGATATCCTTTCCTCGATTTAGTTCCTGTTTTCTGGTTTGCACCTCAAAATAACCCGAAGCAAATGCAATTTGTTCTTAGCGTGGATCACCGTTCTCAACAACGAGATAACATGCGTACCTGGTAAGTCTGTAATCCTCAACCTTTCGAATCCCTTCCTTACCAATTTTTATCATTTTGCTGACGTCAGCAAAATAATCTGGAATATTTATTCCATTGTTATCGCACGAAGTTTTTTCTTTTCTATAGTCTTTATTTTCTACTACTATAATTTTTCGCATATATCATTGCTCAATAAAATGGCTTCGCCTTCATCATAGAGTAGGTTACTTCTGCCTTTATGCTATATTTTTCAACCACATTTTTCACAACATCAAAAAACCATTCAGATGCATATGGTGATACATATATTTTTTCTATCAATGTATCAATATTTACCGGAATATAAACGCCTTTGTCATTTGATTGTATTTTAGTTGTAATCAATCTTACTTCATTCTCATACTCAAATGATTTACGTTTATACCAAAAGGTTCCATTAATGGATGCAAACCTATTGGTAAAATCTATATATTTAACTTTACCAATACTTATATTGGGATCTTTATCTATCGCCTCATATATTCTTTTGGCTGTTGTTTGAATTGCAACAGCGTTGGCACAATCTTTAGAATAAAGTTTCCACATTGCTTCTGATTCATAACAATTTAAATGCCAACAACTTATATATGTATATTCTCTCGATTTCTGTCCGTTATTTTCAATTTCATCTAATAATCGATTCGCTTCTTCCGTCAACTTCTCTTCTGTATTATTGATAGGATTTCTTCCTGGAGCTGTGGCTACAGCTTGTTTAAAAAATCCCTTGTAAAAACTGTCCCATTTATACTTATCCCTTTCAAGTCCCTTTGCACCTTCAAATATATCTTCAAAAGAGCTCGCAGCTGCAAAGAATAATTCTTCCCGACTAATCAATGAAATAAACTTTGCCAAATCCATATATCGCCACAGTATACTATCTGGAGAAGGTTCCTCATACTCCAGATTTTGCCAATAGTATCGTATAACTGTTTCTTTAAGCAAAGGTGCACACTTATCACACAAAACAGCAGGGTTTCTTCCTTTCAAATAGCCTAAATGTGCCGTATCTCCTTCTATAAATGACTTACCACAATTTGAACAATTACTCCTGTGCTCATTATAAAAAATATCAAGTTCCCTTGTTGTCTTTAAAGTCATTTCCTGCATATAACCTTATGTTTCCCCTCTCTTATATATCCAAATACGTAAGAAAACTGTAACATAAACCTATTGAATTCCCGAACCTTGTGAGCATTCTTCATATTATTTCAGCATCAGAAGACAACTTGTATCTCTTTTTATTCGCATTGTTTTAGTTTTTCACAGTTTTCACACAACCCACTACAATCTTACATTTCAAATTGCGTTATTCCCATATTCCATTTTCAGGATTCCATTTTGCTTTTACTGCTCCTTCAAGCAACGGACAGACAAATTCTTTTACCCTAACCATCATATCTGTCATGGATACCTGGATAAGCGCCTTTTTCTTTTTCAGGAATGAATTCCATCTTGTCTGATGCATCGGATCATTCAGGAACTCATCTCCGAATGCAGCAGAATCCATCGTCATCTTTGTTTTTCTGTTCTTAAAGGTCTCAACAACAGCATTCCGAAGTTCCTCATATGAGAATTCGTACTTTTGGGATAGAACATAGATGTCATAAAAATCCTTATATCTGCTGTTCAGATAACCGTTATGTATAATAGCTTCCAACTTCTCCGCAATAGATGATTCCAGCGAGTAGGCGTTTACTCGCGGCGGATCCATATCGAGTATAACGGGGAAGTCCATTTTCACTGCATCAGGATAGATCACATCCCCAAAACCGATATCAATGCCAACCGGAATCTTTGTTCGATCAAGATATCCAACAGCTGAGATGTGAAGGCCGTGATATTCCTTAAACTCCGTTATGTCCTCCACAGCTATAGAATCTGTATCAAATACAAGCGCATCATCGATATCCTGAGAGAGAATATCTCGGAATACGCTCTTCATCTCTTCACCACTATTGGAAATACGCCTTGCAAGTAAATCCACATCCGTCGTTGCTCGTTCATATTTGCGGTTAAATATCGCATACAAGAAGATGCCGCCTTTTAAAACAAATTGATCCGCATATTTGGACACGGAAATGCGGTAAATTGTTCTCTCCAATCCGTAATAAGTAAGGGCTTCCTGAAAAGTACAGCCGTTTTTTACTGCGAAGTTCTTAAGTCTCGCCTTTACTGAATCAGCATTCATTACACAAGCACCTCCAGATACGTTCTTACGATCTTCTCGCAGCGCAGACGTTTTGCATAAGCATAAAGCCTGTCAATCTGCCTGTCCCTGCGTTTCAGGTAATTCCTGAGTACCTCAGCTGTCTCCTCAATACCGATTTTGTTCCTGTAGTAAATGATATCGACCACGGTTTTCTCGATATCGAAGATGTGGAAGCAGTTATCGCCATCCCTGACTTCAGTTACTCCGAGATCCATCCGAGATGGATCAAAATAAAAGAGCCTGATCACCGGCCATTCCGGTAGTGTATTAACCTTTTTCTTTCTTTCAATAGCAACATCCACGGCATCAGGAAGGAAATTGGTAAGTTCGTAATACCGTGCTGCACTCATCAGACATATAACACCATTCGGTACAAAAGCTTCCGCGCTGAAAAAGTCGTTCTCATCACCCGTATATGTGAGGTTTTCATAAGTGCTCCGGTTTACCCGTGACAGTATACCTTGTTCTTCAAGCTTACCAATCTTGTAATATGAATAGCCCAGATCCTTCAGTTCGCTAGTTGTGATAAACTTCTTGTTTTCAGCGAATATGTTCACATGAATCACCTCCGCTTATACTATACACGATTCGAAGAAATATTTCAACTAAATTCGGCAGTTATTTTTATTAGCCGAATTAAATCAAAATCCATCAAAGTCCGATAGTAAGATTAATGATATAAAATGAGCTACTGATAATTTTATGCATCAGCAGCTCTTCTCTACTAAAATACATTTTCTGTTATTTTCCGTCTTTCCCCTGTGCATCCTTAATTCTGTAATAATCCTCCAAATCCACATCAATATGCACCTTTGCATCCGCTTTTCGGTTGCTCACCCGCTCCAAAAGTGCGATACTTTCGATGTGCTCCGTAAACGGGAACATGTCAACCGGCTGGATCATTTGTGCCCGGTAACCCAGGCTTTTGAATATCTGAAGATCGCGTTTGAGAGATTCGGGTCCGCAGGAAATATATACTATCTTTTTGGGAGAGGCTTTTACTGCAGAATTTATGAACTGTCTCGAGCTTCCGCTCCTTGGCGGATCCATTATTATTACATCCGGCCGTTCACCGTTCTTTACCATTCTTTCAAGAAAAGCTCCGGCATCGCCTTTGAAAAATCCGGCGTTTTTGATACCGTTTTCCTTCGCGTTTGAAACGGCGTCGGAAACGGCATTTTCATTCAGCTCAACACCGATCACCCTCTTTGCCTTTCCGGCAAGTGAAAGGCCGATCGTTCCAATGCCGCAGTATGCGTCCAGCACTGTCTCTTCTCCTGTAAGCTGCGCATACTCAGCGGCCACCCCGTAGAGCACCTCGGTCTGCACAGGATTCACCTGGTAAAATGAATCCGGCGATATCCTGAACGTGCATCCGCACAAAGTGTCCTTAATAAAACCGGGGCCGTAGATTGTGCGGTTGTATGAGCCAAGGACCATGCTGGTCTTCCTGTTATTGACATTTATGATGATGGTGGTAATCTCCGGATGGATTGCACGGAGAGCCTTTACGAATGCCGCTTTTCCCGGGAGTTCTTTCCCTGAGAGCACGAGCACTACCATGACCTCACCGCTTTTGAACCCTCTGCGGACGAGCACATGTCTGAGCAGGCCTCTTCCGAGGTCTTCATCATACGGCTGATATTTGAATGAGCGGGCAAGGCTGCGTATTGTGAAGATGATCTTCTGACAGATCTCATCTTCTATTAGGCATCCGTCAACCCGGACAGGGACATGCGTATTTGCTGCATAACAGCCCGAAACTATCTCACCGTGTCTGTCCTTGAAGATCACATGGTGGACTTTATTCCTGTAATTGCACGGAAAGTCCATCCCGATGATGGGACGGACTTTTCCGAAACCTCCGAGGAGTTTTTCAATTGTCTTTTGTTTTTTTGCCAGCTGCTCCTCATACGGGATGCCTGTGTACGAACATCCTCCGCATTTTCCGGCAACTGCACATTTTTTATTATCTGCCATCTGCATAAAGTTTAATGATGTTTATCATTACCTTTGTTGACAATTCCATGCCCTCAAGGGAAATGTGCTCGTAAGGACCGTGATAGCCCTCTCCGCCTGTCGCAAGGTTCGGGCAGGGAAGTCCTCTGAAGCTGAGGGCTGAACCGTCTGTACCACCGCGCACCGGATTGACTCTGGGCTCCATGCCCTCCATCTTTACAGCCTGAAGGGCTGTCTCAACTATGTCCATGCGGTCCTTCAGGATCTCGGACATGTTGTAGTACGAATCCTTCTCATCGACCTTCACAGTGCCCGCACCATACTTGCGGTTAAGGGCCTCGGCTACCTCAAAAAGCTTCGCCTTGCGCTCTTCAAACTTCCCTCTGTCATGGTCGCGGATTATGTAGGTCAGCTCTGCCTTCGCAACTTCTCCGCTCATGCCTGTCAGATGAAAAAAGCCTTCATAACCGCTCGTGTTCCTTGGCTGCTCTTTTTCAGGGAGCATTCCGGCGAACTCGCATGCTATGAGTCCTGCATTTACCATGATGTCCTTCGCGCTTCCGGGATGGACGTTCACGCCTGTAACGGTCACGCGCGCCGCTGCGGCATTGAAAGTCTCATACTCGATGCCGCCTTCAATGTCGCCGTCAGCGGTAAATCCGAAATCCGCGCCGAGCCTTTCAAGATCAAGCAGATGCGCACCTGATCCGATCTCTTCATCCGGCGTAAATGCTAGGCAGATCTTTCCGTGCGGCATGCCACTCTTTATTATCTCATCTGCCATGGTCATGATCTCGGCGATACCGGCTTTGTCGTCAGCGCCGAGAACAGTGGTGCCGTCGGTTGTTATCAGTGTTCTCCCCTTCATTTCCTTAAGGTGAGGAAAATCCGAAGTCCTGATCGTACGGTCACCGGCAGGAAGATAGATATCCTCCCCGTCATAGTTCTCATGGATCACGGGTACTGCAGGCTTATCGCAGAAATCCGATACTGTATCCAGATGAGCGATGAATGCGATGGCGGGAACATTTTCATATCCTTCGGTGGCAGGGATGTTTCCGTAGACATAGCAGTTCCTGTCCACGTAAGCATCCGAAACACCGATCTGTGTCATCTCTCCCGCCAGCATGTCGGCAAGATCAAACTGATACCTGGTCGACGGAGTCCCGGTGCCGTTTTCATCACTCGGGGTATATGTCTTTACATATCTTAAAAACCGGTCAAGTATCTGTTCTTTCATTTATCAATAGCACTCTCTGTAGATCTTAGCTACTCTTTCCTTATCAAGGGCTACGAAGTTATTTGCCATGAGACGCTGCTGGTTGACCATTACAGACTCTGCAAATTCCTCGATCTCTTCTTCCTTCATTCCGAACTCATGAAGAGGTTTCTTCTGGATGAGGTTGTTGAGAAGGTTCTCCAGCTCATCATATACTACCGCAACGTCGCATCCGAGGATGTCTGCGATATATTTGTTCATTACAGCGATCTCTCCGTCTGTCTTGAGCTCCATGTAGTTCTTGAGCACCTGTGTGAACAGAACGTAGTTTGACTCACCATGTGCGACATGGTATGTAGCTCCGAGAGGATATGCAAGAGCATGTACTGCTGCGCAGCCTGCATTTCCGAATGCGATCCCTGCATAGTCGGAAGCGATGAGGAAATCCTCGAGCAGGTCGTAGCGGGCATCCTGACCCTTGTCACGGATCTCCATGAAGCCGCGAAGGATCATGTCGATCGCCTTGTATCCGAACATCTTAGTATATCCGTTTGCCTTCGGAGAAAGTGATGACTCAACAGCATGAACGAGTGCGTCGATCGAGCTTGTAGCGAAGAAGAAGAACGGAAGTCCTTTTACGAGTTCAGGGATGAGGACTGCCTTGTCAGCATACATCTCATCAACTGCCAGGCCTTTCTTTGTTCCTCTGCTGTTAAGGGCAAGGATAGCTACATTGGTAACCTCTGATCCGGTTCCGCATGTGGTGGGAACAAGGATGAGCTCCTTATCCTTTACGATCTCAAGTTTCTGATCATAGAGATCAAGAACAGGTGATACATTCTTGAGAGCAAAGATCTTGCTTATGTCGATGACTGTGCCGCCGCCGATGGCAATTATCCTCTTCGGCTGGGTCTTGATGTCGGCATACATTGCCTCGACCATGTCGTCTGAAGGCTCGCCCTTGCCGTATCTTTCCTGATAGATGACCTCGCACTCAAGGTTCAGATCACCGAGGAAAGGCTGATAGATAAACTCGTTAGTGATGACAAGGTCACCCTTGCCGATCTGGAAATCCTTTGCGAACTCTACTGCGCTCTTGTAGCTGTAGATCTCAGGCTTTAAAGTAAACTGTTTCATTGTTTATTTCCTCCATATTATTTATATTTTATCCAGCCGGCAAATGTTTCCGGCCGGTCAAGTGCCAGATTGTGGCATCCTTCATTCATGCTGCAAGTAACATTCCAATGTTTCGCAGCGGATACCATCATGTGCCCGAACGCTGCGCTCGGGTCAAGCGTACCTGCTCCGCATTCGCAGGGCATCTTTAGTTTTATGTCAGGCCGGCGCCTTGAATATCCGAGTATGCCGTCCACTTCATGGTGCAGAAACCACTGCAGATTGTCAATATTCTGCTGCAGCTGCTCAGTCGACACCTCTTTTGCCAAAGGATCCGCCTCACCTATTGCCTCAATAAAGTACAGCATTGCCCTAGCTACGCGGTTCTTCTGTGCTGCGGCATGAAGCTTATCCCGCAGTTCATCCATTTTATCCATGTCTTCTGGTTCAGGGCTGTAAGCCGCTTCATAAAGATAAAGCTTACTTACCCGCTCCGGATAGGCTCTTGCCATTTCAAGCGCGACAAGGCCTCCTGCACTGCATCCTGCAACTATCGCCTTCGCATCCTTACCGGCAAGCGCATCCAGCACACAAACGGCGTCTGCTGCCTGCAATGCTACGATATCACCATCTATTTCCTTAGTCACGCGGCTTTTTGAATATCCCCGTCTGTCAAAGGTTATGACAGTGTAGTCACGGGCGAGCAGCTCTGCCGCCTCGGCAAAAAATGAACTGTCGCAGGCCACTCCGTGTATCAGCATGAGGACCGGGCCTGAGCCTTGCTTTATCGCATGTATGCTGCAGCCGTCAGCTTCCACAGTGAATTCTTCAGGTGCCACGTGGCTCATCTCCATTATCAGGTCATGCCTGTCCCAGCGGAGTGAAAAGTCCAGAGTATGTCCTGTCCTGACTACCTGGAACTGTCCGGCGATCTGCCTTACCTCATCTTCAAGTTCATCAGGTCCGGCCACTGAGATCGTCTGGCATACCGGCACCAGCAGCGGCTTGATGCATGAAACGTCTTCCCCACTGCACTCGATGAAGAATCCTCCGGGGATCACATGGTCCCACAGTTCAGGAATTATGCTCTCTGCCTTGACCCGGACAATGCTGTTGCCCTCTTCAAGGCTGCCCCTCTCTATTTCCGAAGCGACTGCACATGCAGCCATGTACTCGGCCTGCTCCCATTTTTTAACAGCCAGGTTTGCTCTTGCCGGGTATCGGCCTGTAAGGAACTCTTCCATTTTCTGCCAGAACTTTTCTCTGGCAGCTTTTACATTTTCCTCAGATCCCTTCCAGAAAATGATCGAAGGGGACGAGCAGGCGTTCTGGTCGTTAAGGTAAGTATCGTTGTAAAAGTCTCTGATCAGCCATCCTGTGCCGGCAAGGATTGTCTTTGCATCTAACACTGCCATAGAGTGTCTGTTCGGGAACGCGATCTCAGCCGCCCCGGGTTTTAACGGAGATCTCTGTATTTCCTCTACCGACCTGTCGCCGCCCCATATGACTCTTGCGCCGCACTTTTCTGACAGCTGGTCGGTTATCTCCCTGTCATGGTCATACCTGATCAATACGATACGGCTTGAAAATAACTGAGATCCTTCTAGCGCCGCCTTCAGCGTTGAAATGAGCGCGCTGTTCACGGCATCTTCTCTTGAGGGAAGTCTCATGACGACACTGTTTCCGGAAAGGAGTCCCGCCGCCAGGCTGTAAGCGAACAGTCCCGGCATGTTCGAGGGTACGAACTGAAGACAGATTCCCCGGCCGCTCCGGCCGTTTTGGATCTCATAGTCCTTTTTCATGGAAACAAGGGATGCCCTTCTGCTCCACAGGGCAAATG
This sequence comes from Lachnospiraceae bacterium, assembly GCA_015057955.1. GTDB lineage: Bacteria > Bacillota > Clostridia > Lachnospirales > Lachnospiraceae > RGIG5612. The sequence goes on from SVDE01000029.1 coordinate 14,962, forward strand.
CGGCAGCCGTACTGTCAGTTTCACTTCTCGGAAGAGAGCGGATCTTTCCGGACCATGACTCAAGGAACTCCATGGTCGCTTCCGCGAATATCTCCATCGGTCCCTGCGGCCGGCCTGCCTGCCTGCCGTATCTCAATATCTCTTTTAATGTATTTTCATCTCCGGTGACAAAGGTCAGCGCGTCAGTTTTCATATGTATCGCTGCACCCCCTTATCTCCGCATCCTTAAGTCTTCCAAGCACACTGAAGTAAACACCTCTACGGCCGCACGGGCAGTCATCCTCACCCAGGATCACGCCTTCATCTTCAGTGAGCAGGCTGTGCCCCGGATAGCTTTTCGGAAGGATTGACAGGACCTGTATGATCCCGCGCTCTCCAACGCCGCATACGGAAAAGTCCTCAGCTCTTCTTATCACAACGCCTGAATAGTCCGAGCAGTGGAAATGGCCTTCTTCGCATTCCATAAAGATGCTCCCTGCCTGCTCCGCCATTCCGTAATAGTCGTGAACACGGCTGATCCCGAAAGTATCCTTAAGAGATTTCCTGAACTGCTCCCGTGAGATCTGAAGATCGGCCAGTTTCTTCCAGCCGCCTCCGTGGATCAGCACTGCCCTGCTCATGTCCGGGATCTCATCTTTGTTCCTGCCCGAGTATGCGGCAAGAAGATGCTCCCATATGATGTAGGTAAAACCGAATATAAGGAACGGCGCGCTGCCGTACTTTTCAATAAACTCATTTATGGCATCTTCATCCGGGCTCATGTCCTCCTTCAGGGCAAATGTCCTGTGGTGCCCGAACAGTGAAAATCCCTGTATCCCTGCTGTTCTTGCGGAGAACCGTTCACGGTTCGTTACCGTGGATTGACAGTCTATGACCAGCATCGGGAGCCTGTCCGGCCCCAGGAAATCCGTTCCGATCTCTGCCAATGCCCTCTGCTGTGCTGTCCTGGTCTCACCGTCAAGTATGATCTGCGAAACCATCTGGCTCTTTGTTCCTGATGAGGTGAGCACCCTTGCTCCCTTATCGTCCTCTCCCTGAAGGCTTGACAGTCTCAGCCTTTTGAAAAGGCCGGCAGGAAGGAACGGCAATTCCCGGAAGTCTCCTGTCTTTTCAAGGTCAATGCCCTGCGCCTTCAGTATCCTTGCATATTTCGGGCAGTTTTCCATGTGGTATGATGTGAGCTTTTTAAGTTCCTCAGTCAGGAAAGCATCCTTTTCCGTTTTTTCCATGCGGTACGGCGGCCTTGCATTCAGCATTTCCTTGAGTTTTCCGTGGTCTGTCTTTCCTGTATCCTTGACCGGGATCTTTGCAATGTATCGGCTTTCAAATGCTCTCGCGTTGATCCCTATCCTCTCGGCAAGATAAGCATCTGCCTCTTTATACTTCGGGCTGTCTGTAAATATGACAAGTCGGTCATCTGTCCCTTCACACGCGAACAGCGCGTCCTCGTCCAGCCCCTTTAATATGTTTTCGCATTCATCAAGTCCCACGCGTATGCCGTAAAGCTTAACGAAGCGGTTCTTTCTTCCTTTAATGACGTAATATCCGTCCCGATCGCGCATGGCCATGTCGCCGGTACGGAGCATTCCTTTGTTATCATCCGGACTTTTCAGGTCGTCCGGACCTGTTGCGTATCCGAGTGACACATTCGGCCCGTAAAATACCAGTTCGCCGGTCACTTCGCTCTCATCGATCACATTGTCGTAAGCGTCCCGCAGTTCAAACCTTCCTCCTGGAACGGCTATGCCTATTGTCCCGATCTTTTCGAGGCACTTCTGCCATGGCAGATAGCTCATCCTTGCGGTCGCTTCAGTCTGTCCGTACATGACATAAAAACGGATACCCCTCTCCTGTGCCCATTTGCCGAAGCTCTCCTGCAGTTCTACAGGAAGGTGCCCGCCTGCCTGTATCATTGATGTGATCCCGTCTATGTCATCCCTCTGCATGAAATGTATGCGGTGTAATATCTCATATGTGTACGGGACACCGCTAAGTGAGGTTCCGCCGTATTTTCTGCGGAAGTCCCAGAACTCCTGCTGCACAATGCTCTTGTCTGTGAGCAGTGTGCATGCTCCCGCATGAAGATGGCTGTTTATGACTGAAAGTCCGAATGTGTACTGCATAGGCAGCATCGTGATCGGGCGCTCGCTCTGTCCAAGCTCCAGATACTCTGCGATCTGTGCGGCATTTGACTCCAGATTTGTTCTGCTGAGCCTGATCAGTTTCGGGCTCCCTGTGCTTCCCGATGTGGAAAGAAGGAGTGCCAGATCAGGATGCAGCGCAGGGCTTTCAAGTCCTGTGGCGTACAGTCCGTAACCTTCTGCAGCATAGACAGGCTCCCTGGGCATTTCATCTGATACCGGTCTCCAAAAATAAGATGGCCTGTAAAGCTCAGTCAGTTTTTCAAGCTGCTCCCTGTCTATCTTCCCGCCCAGCAGGAGCACGCAGCTTCCCGACTCGATGATCCCGAGATAGCCGCAGACTGAAGCGATGGAATTTCTGCAGAGACAGAAAATCAGACTCCGTCCTGTCAGAGCATGCCCGATACTGGCACAAAGTTCCCTGACAGTACCGTAGTCTGTGATACTGCCGTCTTCAGATATGAAGGCAGGGCAGTCGTCCTGCCATTTTTCGATCCCGAAGATCATTTACTCATGTCGACACCGAGCTTCTCGAGTATCTCGATGCCAAGGCTGTACTTTCCAAATGAGGTTATGTCCAGCGTTGAGAACATGACGCCGAATTTTTCTTCAATGTCAGCGACCATCTCAACATGAGCTACTGAATCCCAAGTCGGGAAGCGGTTGTAGATGAGGATCTCATCATTGAGATCCTCATCCTTTGCCTTAAGATCTGTTTTTAATATCTTGTTGTATTTTTCCAGATTAGTCATTTTCTTATTCCGTATATGCGCAGTGGAATCTGCTCTCGAATTCTGCGATAAGTCCTTCGCGGAAAGCGGGCTCAGCGATCGCGATGAGCTGGCGTGCACGCTCTCTCAGGGTGTTGCCGCGCAGCTGCGCGATGCCGTGCTCTGTTACAACATAGTCAACGTCGCAGCGTGATGTGGTAACTGTTGCGCCGTGTGTAAGGAACGGAACGATCTTTGAGATCGTGCCCTTAGCAGCTGTTGAAGGCATTGCCATGATCGTGCGTCCGCCCTTGGACATGTTGGCTCCGCGTACGAAGTCTACCTGTCCGCCAACTCCTGAGATCTGTGTAAGGCCGACTGACTCTGAGCATACCTGGCCCATAAGGTCAACCTCTACACATGAGTTGATGGATACGACATTGTCATTCTGGCGGATCACATACGGATCATTTACATAGTCGACCGGCTTAAGCTCTACTGAAGGATTGTCGTTGGCATAGTCATACAGTTTCTTGGTTCCCATGAGGAATGTTGCCACGCATTTGCCGTTGCCGATCTGCTTGCATTTATTTGTAATGACTCCGGCGTTGATCAGCTCAACTACTCCGTCGGAGAACATCTCTGAATGTATTCCGAGGTCCTTCTTCTCCTTGAGGAACAGGAGCACTGCATCGGGAATGGCTCCGATCCCGAGCTGCAGGCAGTCGCCATCCTTAACAAGGGAAGCGATGTTCTCACCGATCTTTCTCTGTACATCGCCGATCTTGGGAGGCTGAAGCTCGATCAGGTCTGTCTCTGCTTCAACGATCACATCAAGATTGCTGACATGGATGAAGTTGTCACCAAAAATGCGGGGCATCTTCGGGTTGATCTGAGCGATCCTGAGGTCAGCTGCCTCTGCAGCCGGCTTTGTGTAATCGCATGATACGCCATATGAGCAGAATCCGTGCTCATCCGGTTCGCTTACCTGAAGGAGCGCTACATTCGGATGGAGCTTCTCCCTGAGGAGAGCCGGTACCTCAGAGAAGAACACGGGAGTGAAGTCTCCTCTTCCTTCAGCTATGGCTGCTTTTGTGGAACCGCCAAGGAACAGCGCGTTATGGCGGAAATGCTCTGACATTTCCGGTGCGCAGTATCCTGCCTTGCCCATTGCTACCATGTGGACTATCTCCACATTCTTATATCCGTATTTTTCAGCGCAGGCTGTCATCGCATCTGTAAGAACGACCGGCTCTCCGCAGGCATGGGCAACCACTACCCTGTCTCCGGACTTGATCTTTCCTACTGCTTCTTCAGCTGAACAGATCCTGTCTGCATAAATCTCTCTCCAGTTCATTGTGTTATCTCCTGTTTAGTATTGATGATCGTTGTAAAATGGTCCAGCCGGTCTTTTATGTCACTGACATCCAGATGCTGCCAGACTGTTATCATGCCATAAGGCGCCGCGCATCCGCTCTTGTCGGCACATGCGCATGAGCATCCGCAGACGATCAAAGAAACGTCCGGATCCTTTGCCTGCGCACTGAAGCTGTGCTGCGGAAGGCCTTCCTTAAGTTCGTTCACAAATGCCTCCCTGTCATATCTGGGATTGCATCCGCCGCAGTATTTGACATAGACGTTCATTTGTGCCTTTCCCTGAGTATTGCCTTTGCCTGTGCGATCAGGTCATCGCTGACTCCGGTCACAAGCGATACTTCCTTAATGTCCGGAAATGCAGCCTTGACTTCGCTCTCAACGAGCTCGCTCATCGTGCTGTCAGCTGAAAGACATCCCGCACAATTTCCAAGCAGGCGTACATAAAGTACGCCTGCTTCAAAACTCTCTATGGCAATATTTCCTCCGTGAAGGGCAAGTCCCGGCCTGACTTTTTCATCAAGGACTTTTTCAACTGCCCCTATTTCGATCTCTGCCATGTTTCACCTGTTATTACTCTTCTACGTGTGCGATCTTCTTGGCAAGCTCTTTCTTGAATGCCAGATTGCCCTGACGCTGGATCATGATACGCTGTGCCTGAGGAGAACCTGCGCCGTGCATTGACTCGGTGCGGTATCCTACTGCAGCTGTTCCGAGAGCAAGGTTCTCGATGAGACGGAGGATCCTGAGACGGTTCTCAGTTGAAACATCCTCAACGCCCTTGAGGTACTTGTCAATGTACTTGCCGAGCTTCTCGTCGCGGAAATCCTTCTCTGAAGGAGCTGTGACCATGAGTCCGCCTGCGATATCTTCAGCAAGACGTACGATCTCGTAAGGGAATCTTGTAACGTTCTGCTTGCAGACATTTGCCAAAAGAAGGTCGATGATGTAAGCGCCTGACTCTGTCGGATAGCCTTCTGTAGAACATGCGAGGCCGCAGCAGTACAGTGTCTCGTTCAGATGCATCATCTCGATGAGTTTATCCTTGACTGCGGAAGCCTTGGCTGCGCCGTTGTAATCAGCGATAACGCCGGCAGCTCCGATGAGGACGTCGCCGACACCGACTTTGCATCCGCCGTATGACTGACGGTGATATCCTGCGAAACGCTCTACCAGAACGCCTGCGAACTCTGTCTCGCCGTTCATGAAGATCCTCTCGTTAGGAACGAAAACATCATCAAAGATGGTAAGAGCCTCAACTCCGCCGAACTCGCAGTTACCAACGTCCATGCTGGTTCCTTCAAGCTTACGTGTATCGCATGACTGACGTCCGATGATCATGAAGATGCCTTCTGTATCAACAGGAACTGCAAATGAGATAGCGTAATCCTTGTCGTCCGGTCCCATTGAGATGGTGGGCATTACGATGACTTCGTGTGAGTTGCAGATACCGGTCTGATGAGCCTTTGCTCCGCGAACTACAACGCCGTCTTCTCTTCTCTCAACAACATGCAGGTACAGATCGGGATCTGCCTGTGCGTGAGGTGCCTTTGAACGGTCGCCCTTAGGGTCTGTCATTGCGCCGTCAACTGTAAGGTCGTTTGTTGCAGCGTAGTTCATGAACTTCTTGAAGTTCTCGTGATAATTTGTGCCGTATTTCTTGTCGATCTCAAATGTGGTTGAGAATTCAGCATTAAAAGCATCCATTCCGACGCATCTCTGGAAGCATGCAGCTGTCTTCTGTCCGCAGAGTCTCTGCATCTTGACCTTGTTCTTCAGGTCTTCGGTGCTCTGATGGATATGCTCGAAACGGTTGATCTTCTCACCTGTGTAAGGAGAGGTTACTGTCATGAGATCAGCGTACTGCGGATCCTGAGCCAGATCATAGGTCATCCTTACTGAATTCAGTGAGGGCCTGAGGATCGGGTTGTCAACAGGATTTTCAACCTTCTCGCCGAACATGTAGATCTGCATGTTCATCTTGCGGATGCTCTCAATATACTGTTCGCCTGTCATAAGTGCCATAACATATACCTCCGTATATAATGAATCAAATTGTTATACTATGATTATAAGTGAGCATGATCCCGTTTCAATATGCAAAAATGCAACAAAGCTTTTTTGCATCACATAAGGCCCATCTGGACATATTTCTGTCTTTTTCTGGTAAATGTTGACGCATCCATTCCAAGGTATGCTGCAGCGTCACGTATGTTTCCGTACTTCTTAAATGCCAGTCCCATGTACCCGGCTTCAAATGCGGCGACTTCCTCCCGAAGTTCCATCTGCGGAGGCAGGTCGTCTGCCGTCATCATTCCGGAAATGCGCACACCTTCTGCCACAGTATCGCGGGTCTGGAAAAGATCATCCTCCTCTATCCAGTCTCCCTGGCAGATGATCGCGGCTCTTGTCACCATGTTTTCCAGTTCCAGGACGTTTTCCGGCCACTTATATGCGAGCAGCTTTTCGTATCCGGCCTTCGTGATGCGTATGTGGGTTCCGCGCTCCCTGTTGCAGCGCTCCAGAAAGAGGTCCGCAAGCGGTATTATGTCATCCCTGCGCTCCCTGAGCGGCGGTACCCTGAGCGCAAACATCGAAAATGCATACAGGATGTCAGGGCTCACCTTTTTCATTTTCCGCATCTCCGCGAGTGTGCGGGTGCTTCCGGCTATGATCCTCACATCCAGCCTGTGCACTGTGCCGTCACCCATGACGCACTGCCCGTCTCTAATAAGGGAAAGCATTCTGTCCTGTATTGCTTCCGGCATCTCTGCCAGGTCCTCGAAATAAACCGTTCCCTGCTGGGCGCTCTCAAGCATTCCGATCTGATATCTGCCGTCTGTGTCCCATCTTCCGAACAGGTATCCTATCGGGTCATCCTTGGGCATAGCCGCGAAATTGATCCTTAAGAATGCCCCCAGAGACATGCCTGAATACTGGTGCACATATGCTGCCAGTTTTCTCTTTCCGGTCCCTCGCTCACCTGTCAGAAGGATTGGCGCGCCGGCAAGCCTTACATGGTCTATCATCCTCATCAGCTTGCGGGAACTGCCGTCTTCTGCGATCATGTCGTGCTCGCCTTCGTATTCTTTTTTCAGCATTTCAAGCTCTGACCTGTACTGGATCTTCAGCTGTTCCTGGATCCTCATTTCCTTTCTGGCAGATATGAGCTCCGTTATGTCCCTGACTATGGTAACCACCATTATGATCTGGTCTTCCGCTTCCTTATCTGCCCCGTCATCCTTCTGGAAATGATAATTGAAAATGGGTGTGCTCGTTATGATGGCACGCCTTCCCGTACGGAATGTCTGCTCCATGGTCACCTCTTCGCCGGTCTGCAGGACCTCAAGGGTTCCGCTCATGGAAATGACGCCCTGTTCAACCAGGTCGCGCATGTTCATGCCCATCATGTCCGAGACGGTAAGACCGCTTATCCTCTCGTAGCTGTGATTGATATAGATGGTGTTCGCTTCATTATCCGTGATATAGATGCCGTCATGGAAATGTCCGAGTATGTCTTCAATATAATCTGACTTATATAAGTTTCCTATGTCCGCAGCTGCCATTTATCTGCCTCCCGGTTGTCTGCATTTTTGATTTGCATTTTTGCAACATTATAGACTGCCGTGCTTTCAGTTGCAACTTATCTTTATTTCTTATATCCTATAGCAAATGATTACACTTACTGATCTTATCCAACAGAAAAAAGACCTGGATGCCGCGCTCGCTGCACATCCGGATGACGAGTCCGCGATCCGCACTTTCCGGCGCGGCTGCATAAGCCTGCTTGAGAACCTGGCCCCTGAAGGAAGTGACCCTGCAGTGCTGAAAATAGCTGCTGGCATATGCTCGGACTGCTGCCTTACACGTGTCGCCATCTCCCGTACGGCCGGCGCCGAATCAGTATTTCCTGTTCCCGCCTCTGAAGATGAACGGTCATTCTGCGTTTCTGTCCACGACAGATGCGCCTCCCGTTTAAAGGAACTCGACAGGTTCTATATGCCGGAGCCCATCGAGAGGACTGCTCCTGACAGGCAGAAGCTCTTATGGCTCATCAGGCAGGCTCTTTCCGAGGGCAATTCAGCGAAGATAAAGGCACAACAGGACGGAAAGCAGTTCAGCAGGCTGTTCGGCAGCCGCGGCTGACCCATAGAGGAATGACAAATGAACACTTTACAGTTAAACCGCTCTGACATTGAACGCATACTTCCCCACCGCACGCCGCTGCTCCTTGCAGACAGCGCTGTTTTAGGCAGCCAGACGGTACAGACTGTTTTTTATGTCGATCCGGACATGGACATCTTTAAAGGTCATTTCCCTGATGATCCGGTTCTGCCCGGCGTTTACATCACTGAATCCCTTGCCCAGTGCGCTGACATCCTCCTTCTGGCCATGCCCGGCAATGCCGGCCGCAAACCCCTGCTGGCTTCAATAGGCGGAATGAGATTTTTCCGTCCGGTCAGACCCGGAGACACACTGATCTGTGAAGCTGAACTTGATACATCTTCTCCTGAAATGAGCACATATGAGTGCAGAACCTGCGCTTTTATCTCCGGCAGCTCTGACGGCGAAAAGCTAAAAGCTGCGCAGGGGCATATCACGCTCTGCCTTAAATGACCCCATTGTTTAAATTTAATGATGCATTTTTCTGTGCTTTTGTATTAATATATAAAAGTATTTTTTATTAATCACGAAACGGAGCTATTGCAATGAATATAGTTTGCCTTGATCTTGAGGGCGTTCTCGTCCCCGAAATATGGATCGCTTTTTCACAGGCTTCCGGTATACCGGAGCTTAAGATCACAACAAGGGATGAGCCTGACTACGATAAGCTCATGAAATACCGTATCGGTATCCTGAAGGAACACGGACTCGGTCTAAAAGAGATACAGGAAGTTATTGCCACCATCGATCCGATGGAAGGCGCAAAGGAATTCCTTGACGAACTGAGGAGCATCACTCAGGTCCTTATCCTCAGCGATACATTTGAGCAGTTCGCCACTCCGCTCATGAAGAAGCTCGGCTGGCCTACCATCTTCTGCAACACTCTTGAAGCTGCAGAAAACGGCGAGATCACCGGCTATCAGATGCGCTGCCCGCAGAGCAAGCTCACTACCGTCAAGGCTCTCCAGTCGATCGGCTACGAGACCATTGCCGCCGGAGCCAGCTTCAATGATCTCGGCATGATCCGCGC
>SVDE01000143.1 GCA_015057955.1 Lachnospiraceae bacterium
ACAGCTCTGCATCCGGCAGCTTCAGCACCGAAACATGCTGATATTGAAGAATGCTCTGATTCAACTGTAATAAATTCTGTGCTTACTTTGCCGTCAGCAACATACTGCGCAAAGTACTGGGGAATCTCTGTGGAAGGAGTTATGGGAAATGCAGCAAACACATCCGGCTCGATCTGACGCATCGCATATGCCACGGCTTCATTTCCTGACATCCGCTCTCTTTTGCTCATCAGTTCTATCCCTCCTTGATCATTTCTATTGCGCCAAACGGGCACACTTTACTGCAGATGCCGCAGCCCTTGCAGTGGTCATAGTCAAAATTGCTTCTCTTTTTGTCAGAAACAGGTATTGATGAATCCGGGCAGTAAGGAGCGCACAGCAGACACTGTCTGCATTTCTCCTCATTCCATACCGGCCTGTTTGATCTCCACTCACCTGTTTTTGTATAAACTGAAGTGCCGCCGCAGGCTATCTCGCCTCCGATGGTCATCTCCTGCCAGGGAGTGCTTTCATTAATGTCTTTAGGTTCTCTTATCATGCTTCCCTGACCTCCTTCATCGCTTCCTTCAGGCAGTTCATGTTTCCTTCAACCACCTGCGGTTTGGATGCGAATTTATGCTTAAATGAATCCTCCATGTCAGCAATGAACTGGTCAGCATCAAGTACGCCGCTGACTTTGACAATGGCTGCGAGCATGGGAGTGTTGGGGAAATATCTTCCCAGGTTCCTTTCGGAAACGGTTCTGGCGTCGATTGTGCATACCCTTCCCTTATATCCGTGAAGGAGAGGCTTGAGCTCCTCAGGGTCTTTAGTTGAGTTGATCACGATAGCGCCGTCTTCCTTAAGGCCTGCTGTGACATCAACAGCCTCAAGAAGTGTTTCGTCAACTACTACGACGAAATCCGGATTGTAAATATTGGAATGTACGGTGCATCTTTCATCGCTGATCCTGTTAAAAGCGGTGATCGGCGCGCCCATTCTCTCCGGACCGTATTCAGGAAAGCCCTGAACATATTTGCCGGCGGTAAATGCAACATCAGCCAGGAGCAGACAAGCAGTCTTTGCGCCCTGACCGCCGCGGCCGTGCCATCTTATCTCGGTAATCCTGTTCAAATCATTCACTCTCTTTTCTGTACTTTTTACTAAAAAATATATAGCGTTTATTCTACTAAGTGAACAGACAGATAGTCAATACAAACTATTGTTCTGTATAAATACTTTTACAGCTCATACGGTGTTACCTGGTAAACATAATAGTTGAGCCAGTTCGTATAAAGAGTGTTGGCGTGTGCCCTCCACTTAAGCGTCGGCTTGTTTTCAGGGTTGTCATCCGGGTAATAGTTGACAGGTATCTGAGGGTTCAGGCCTTTCTTTGTATCTCTCTTATATTCATTGTCAAGAGTGAGCCTGTCATATTCGGGATGACCCATGACGAATATCTTTTTGCCAGCATCGGCGATTCCGATACAGAATCCGACTTCATCGGAATCAGCAAGCACGGTGACGTCTTTACATTTGGCGATGTCTCTTATATTGACCTCCGTATTCCTTGAATGAGGTACCCAGAATACGTCATCAAATCCACGGATCAGGGGAGTTTTCTTGTGATGCGCCTTGCATTCAAAAACACCTGATATCTTTGAGGGAAGAAATCTCTTCTTTAATCCGTAAAAATGATAAAATGCAGCTTGACACGCCCAGCACAGGAAAATGGTCGAGGTGACATTGGTCTGGGACCAGTCCATGATCTCGCACATCTCATCCCAGTATTCAACTTCTTCATACTCAAGCATCTCTATGGGAGCGCCAGTTATGATCAGACCGTCAAACTTACGGTCCTTAACATCTTCAAACTTCTTATAAAACTGATCAAGATGAGCCATCGGAGTGTTTTTGGAAACATGGTGAGAGACCGTTATGAATGTCATGTTGACCTGCAGAGGCGTATTTGACAGTGACCTCAGCATCTGTATCTCTGTGTCGTTCTTTATGGGCATGAGATTAACAAGACCTATCTCAAGAGGACGGATGTCCTGAGAGATAGCCCTGTTCTCATCCATGATGAAAATGTTCTCTTTTTCAATGACTGCCTTTGCAGGCAGGTTGCTTTTAACTTTAAGCGGCATCGTTGCCCTCCATTATCTGAATTTTTCCATGTATTCGGTCTCGGTTATGATCGGGATGCCCAGCTGTTTGGCTGTTTTATTCTTTCCCGAACCGGAATTGATGTCATTGTTGATCAAAAAGCTTGTCTTTGCCGACACACTTGAACTCACCTTGCCTCCTGCTGACTCTATCTCAGCTTTAAGGGCATCTCTGTTGGGATAGTTATCAAGGCTTCCCGTGATCACAAATGTCAGGCCTTCAAGCGAATTTCCCCTTGGTTCATCTTCTTCAAATGTCAATTCTTCAAGAAGGCGCTTCGTGATCCCGGCATTTACGGGATCTTTAAAATAAGCCGTGACAGACTTTGCTATTATATCACCTACACCGGGAGTTTCAAGGAGCTGCTCTTCACCGGCATTCATCACAGCAGTAAAATCATTGCCGAAATGCCTGCATATCTCTGATGCATTTGCCCTGCCGACATTTGCAATGCCGAGAGCCGCCAGAAGCCTTGCTGCGGTTGTCTTCCTGGATTCATTTACCGATGAGATTATGTTTTCGTAGGACTTCTCACCGAAGCCGCTCATTGAAACTATCGCATCTCTGTGGTCGTCCAGGTGGTAAATGTCATCAAAGTCTTTTATGAAGCCGTGACCGATGAACTTTTCGAGTGTTTCTTCTGAAATGCCATCAATGTTCATGCAGTTCCTGCTGACAAAATTGGAGAAGCTCTTGATCTTCTTAGCCGGGCATTCAGGATTGATGCAGCACAGCGTTTCAACGCCCTGTTCTGCCCTTATCTCGGCTTTTCCGCCGCATGCGGGACAAGTATCCGGAATTGCAAGGGAACCGCTCTGCGTCTGATTCTGGGCGATCTGGGGGATGATCATGTTAGCCTTATAAACGACAATGCTGTCGCCTATCCCCAGTTTAAGAGACTTAACTATGCTCACATTATGAAGGCTTGCCCTGCTTACAGTCGTTCCTTCAAGCTCGACCGGATCAAATACTGCGATCGGATTGATCAGTCCCGTACGGGACGGAGACCATTCCACTTCCTTAAGGGTTGTCCGGGCAGTTTCGTCTTTCCATTTGAATGCTATGGAGTTTCTTGGGAACTTTGCTGTTCTTCCGAGGCTCCTGCCATATTCTATGTCATCCATCAGAAGCACGAGTCCGTCTGATGGAATGTCAAACCCTTGGATCTTCTCTGCAAATGTCTTTACTGCATCTTCCATTGTGGCGGAAGTCACAGGCATGTACTCAACAACGTCAAACCCCTGGTTTTTGAGCCATATGAATTTCTGCTCATTGGAATTTGCAAAATCGGCGTCGGCGCTCTCCAGTGAGAACGCGAAAAACCTTACATGCCTTTGGGCTGTGATCCTGGGATCCAGCTGTCTGACTGATCCGGAACAGAGATTCCTGGGGTTTTTATACTTTTGTTCGGCGTCAGCTATCTGTTCGTTGATCTTTTCAAAATCGCTGTAGCTTATGACGGCCTCGCCTCTAAGTACCAGTTCTCCTTTGTATGGAATAGTCATGGGCAGATTGATGAATGTTTTCGCATTTGCTGTGATAACTTCACCTATCTCACCGTTCCCTCTGGTGACAGCTTTCATTAGTGTTCCGCCGTTATAGGTCAGGACAACTGTAAGTCCGTCAAGCTTCCACGACAGCAGACCTTTCTGTCCCTCGATGAAAGCTGCAAGCGCAGATACATCCTTGGTCTTGTCAAGCGAGAGCATTGGGGCTGCATGACGTTCCTTAACCAGCTCGTCAGCTGCTTCATATCCGACATTTACGGTCGGTGAATTGGAAAATACCAGACCGGTCTCTTCCTCAAGCCTGACCAGTTCATCATATAAGGCATCGTATTCAAAGTTGGACATTATCTCAGTGTCCTCGGCATAATATGCCTTAGATGCCCTGTTAAGAATCTCTATTAATTCTTTTATCCTCTGCGTTTTATCAGCCATACTATCCTCATCTGCTGCTGCCTGACAGCTCCGCAATAAGTTCCTTTGCTTCCTGCTCAGATACACTCCTGTACTTTCCCACCGGCAGACTGCCAAGTTCTATGTTCATTATCCTGATGCGGTGAAGCGCAGTGACATTGTATCCCAAAGCCTTGCACATGCGCCTTATCTGCCTGTTTATCCCCTGTGTGAGCGTTATTGAAAATATTTTATCCCCTATCTTATTTACGCTGCATTTCTTTGTGACCATGTCCTCGCTGCCCCTTCTTGTGGGAACATCTTTAAGAAGGACACCGTCTCTCATGTTTTTCAGGAAATCATTGTTTATGGGTTTGTCAACTGTGACCACATATTCCTTTTCATGGCTGTTGACTGATCTCAGTATGGAATTTACCAGCTCGCCGGTATTGGTGAGCAGTATGAGTCCTGTCGAGTCGCGGTCAAGCCTGCCAATGGGATATACCCTTTCGGGATAACCTACTGCTTCGATTATGTTATTTTTTACATCTTCGGCTGTGGTGCACTCGATACATGCCGGTTTGTTGTATGCGATCAGGATCAGTTCATCCGTAGGTTTTACATCAAACGAATCAACTTTTACGCTCTGTCCGGGCATGACTTTCTGCCCCATTACAGCCAAAGCGCCGTCAACATATACCCTTCCGGCATCTATCAGACGGTCAGCTTCCCTTCTTGAACAAAAGCCGGCGTCGCTTAAATATTTATTAAGGCGCACAGGCTCTTTATCATCGGTCTTCCTGATAAGTTTTCTATCCAGTTCTGTCATGCTATGATTATAACATAAGAAATTGACCTGATGCTTTCATAATGATAAACTTTTTTTTATAAATACAAGGGAGGCTTTACCATGAACGAAGATAATAATATCGTACAGAAAAGTGAAAGTGAACTTCTTGAACAGCTCATCAGGGTTGAAAAAAGAAATGGTGCCAGGCAGTTAGTACTGATAATTGTTGTCGCCCTGCTGACATTGGTTCTTGCTGTATCTGCTATTGCTGTCATACCCAGGACAGTCAGAACAATACAAAAAGTAGATTCTGTCATTGAATCAGTAGACGGTTCCATGGAAGATATCGATCACATGGTCAAATCTTTCAGCGACCTTGTAGATACAAACATGGATTCTGTCGGAGATGCTCTTGCAAAGATCAACGAGATTGATATTGAATCCCTGAACGATTCGATCGCTTCATTCTCAGAGGTGATCAGTTCTCTGCAGAAGATCACCAGTATATTTAAGTAAACCGGCTGATCACAGATGGAGGGTTTCGACTATCCTTCTCTTGTAAGCCAGAAATTCATCAGTCAGATTGAAATCGGCGTGCCTTGGTTTAGGCACGTCGATCACTATTTCGTCTTTTATCGTGCCGGGATTTCCTGCAAGAATGCAGACCCTGTCGGAAAGAAGGATCGCTTCGTCTATGTCATGAGTGATAAAAACAGTTGACAGATCGATCTTTCGCATTATATCAAGATACCACTTGTGTATTGTGCTTTTTGTTATCGTATCGAGAGCTGAAAACGGCTCGTCCAGAAGAGCGACTCCGTCTGATGCAAGATATGTCCTAAGGAGGGCCGCTCTCTGGCGCATTCCTCCTGAGAGCTGGTCCGGATATTTCATCTGGGTTCCATCCAGCCCAAATACTGCAAATAACGGATCAGCTTTTTCCCTGGCTTCTTTCTTTGGCATCCCCTTTATTAGCAGCGGCAATATGACATTATCAATGACCTTCCTGTATGGGAACAGAAGGTCTTTCTGCAGCATGTAGCTGACAGCGCCGGGCTTACCGGTTATGTCTTTACCTTTTAAAGTGACAGTTCCGCTGTCCGGTTTGTAGATCCCGGACAGGATGTTGAACAGCGTAGTCTTACCGCTTCCGCTGACGCCGAGGAGACTGATGATCTCGCCTTCGTTCAGCGTCACGGAAACGTCATTAAGGACCTGCCGGCCGTCAAAACTCATATTTATATTTTCAGCTCTCAGCAGTTCTGCCATATGTCAGATATCACTCCAGGAATTCATTTGTATAACCTGTGCCGGCGGGCAGTTCTTTCGCGATCAGGTTTTCCTCGTACAGCCAAGCGTAGAAGCTGTCCCATCTTTCGGGG
>SVDE01000144.1 GCA_015057955.1 Lachnospiraceae bacterium
CTCTGAAATGCACATGCACATCACAGAAACCGGGCAGCCTGACAAGTCCCTCGGACACACTCTCACCATAAGAAGCAAGCACATTTCTGCTGTCTGAGCTGTGATCAGCGCCATGATCTTTGAGTGTTCCGAACTGTCCCATAAGCATATTTCCCCATTAAAGTTTACTAACTAAAATTATATTTTAGGCACACATAAAAGTCAACAAAACCGCCCCTTAAAACGCCATCAAAATCCCCGTATTTCAGGGCGGATTTTTGGCACATCTTCCTACAAAAAAACTGCCTGCAGAAAGCAGGCAGCTTATCGGTCACTGTTCCTTTATATGTACATCCAACTGATTGTATGGTATATCTATGCCTCTTTCTTCATACTTCAGGCGGATGATGTCATTTGCATAGCGCATTATCGCAAGCCGTTTGAAAGGATCATCACATACTATCCTCATGAAATAACTGATCCGGGAGTCCTCAAATGCCTTGATGCCCCTGCATTCACACCATTTTACCCCGTCGAGATCCTTTACCTCACCGACGATATCATCAAGCATCTCATTAGTTTCATTAAGCGGAAGATCATATGGCATGGGAACCAGCAGGTTGATATTGCCGTTCAGGCGCTTTGCCTGCGAAACGAGCCTGTTGTCCATTGTAACGATGCTGCCGGTATCTATGTCCTCGATCTGGGTTATCTTAAGATTGATCTTGACTACCCTGCCAGTGACATCGCCGACAGTGATGACGTCACCAACATTAAAGAACCGCTCCGTGGCTATCGTGATGCCGTTGATCCAGTCTGCGAGGAGATCCTGAAAAGCAAAACCTACTATTACACTGACGATACCCAGTCCTGCAACCAGAGACGATACATTGATCCCATTTACCTGCAGCACAATTATAAGCAGCATGAATGTCAGGATTACCCTGATGAACATCAGCAAAAAGTGCGCATTCCGTTCGATGATCGATCCTTTGCCGGCCTTCTCCAGCTGCCTTTTGCTCACGAACCTGATGAGGATCCAGATGCCAACTCCGATGGCGATGACAACCAGGGTCCGCAGGAATTTTCCTGATGCGAAATAATTGATGATACCTTCAAGGAAAGGGATCCTGACGTCTTCGTCAGGCCCGATATCGGTTAAGAGTATTATCCTGTTTAAGAAGCTATAAGGAATCATAATGGATCTCCAAACTAAAATGCGGATAACAGGAGTTGAACCTGCACGCCTTGCGGCACCAGAACCTAAATCTGGCGCGTCTGCCAATTCCGCCATATCCGCATACAACTGGATATTTTACTTTTTTTACAATAAAAGGTCAAGTATGGTCAAATTCTCCGAATTTCTTATTTTTTTCACATTTATACGATTTAATCACTTTTAAGTTGAAAGTAACTATGCTATAATCTTCGAATCTGTGTACAAAAATCACAATCAAAACAGTGAGGTTAATCATATGAGTATCGAAAACGAACTGGAAAAAGAGACCGGTGAAGCTATTGAAGCAGTAGAAGAATCCGCCGGTGAAGCTGCTGAGGCAGCAGAAGAAACCGCCGAGGAAGCTGCTGAGGCAGCAGAAGAAACCGCCGAGGAAGCTGTTGAGACAGTTGCGGAAGCTGCTGAAGAAGCCAAAGAGAAGGTTGAAGAAAAAGCCGAGCAGGTCAAGGCCGCTCCAAAGGCAGCAAAGACCGCTCCTGTTATCAAGAAGAAAAAAGGTATCAATGTTACCACTCTCACAGTCATAATCGTCTGTGCCGTAGTCGTGCTTGCATGCGCAGCATATATTTTCCTTATCCTGTCAGGCACAATGATCAAAAAGAGCGGCGGATGCTACGGATTCCCGACAAAGGCTTCCTACACGATAGCGCCTCATGACACGATCGAAATCTCTGAGAACGATCTTGAGATCACCGAAGATAGTATTGACAGCTATGTGACCATGTTCCAGGAAGCATACAAGACCACTGAAGAAGTCACAGAAGGTGTCGTTGAAGACGGGGATGTTGTTCACATCAGCTATGTCGGAACCATCGACGGAGAAGAATTCGAAGGCGGTTCATCAGACGGATATGACCTTACCATCGGTTCAGGCTCTTTCATCGATGGCTTTGAAGACGGTCTTATCGGTGTAAATGTTGGTGAGAGCGTCCAGCTCAACCTCGTCTTCCCTGAGGATTACAGCTCAGCTGATCTTGCCGGAAAAGACGTTGTATTCGATGTTACTGTGATCAATAAGCAGGTATCAAACACACCTGAATTCACTGATGCCTTCGTTAAAGAGAATTCCGCCGAATATACTGAGACCAAGTTCGGTGAGTCTGTACAGCTTGATACCATTGAAGCATACCGCAGCCATGTCCATGATTACCTGTATGATCTTCATCTTGATGACTCCCTTGAGGATGCTCTTGATCAGCTTATCGAAGTAAAGTCATACGATGAAAAAGAATACGACATGCTTTACACATACGGTGATCAGTACCTTGACTACTACGCTTCAATGTACGGAGTAGACAAAGAGACTCTTGCAGGCTACTACGGATATGAAAACGCTGACGCTTATCTCAAGCACGATACAGAGTACCAGCTCAATCTCGCAATGCTCTACTCAAGTCTTGCCAAGGAGCTTGGCATTACATACACCGATGCAGATGTAGACGCATCCATTCAGCAATACATGGATGACAACGGTCTTTCCGAAACATACAATCTTGAAGATTTCAAAACAATAAACGGTGAGGGATGGCTGTACATGTACAAGAATTACCAGATGAACTATGATCCTGTCATTGCAGCAATGAGAGACCGCATAGTGATCGTTCCCGGCACTGAAGAAGAAACAACGGTTGAAGAAACAACTGCCGAGTGATCTGATCGTTCCGAATAACCAAATGATAAGAGGCTGCCGCACTTTATCAGCGCGGCAGCCTCGTTTTATTATACACATTATTATCTTAAAAAGCCTGGTTTGGAGGCGTGCCTCTTGTTTTTGTGTTGTCAGACTTTGTCTTCCCTGCTGAATACTTCGAAAAGCTGGTCGAGAGTCATTGATCCGAGATCCTGCTGTTCGCCATCATCCCTGCGGCGTACTGAAACAGTTTCAGCCTCAGCCTCTTTCTCGCCAACGATCAGCATGTAAGGAACCCTTTCATTTCGTGCTTCACGGATCTTATATCCGATCTTTTCTGAACGGTTGTCTATCTCTGTCCTGTATCCCTGCTTTTCAAGTGCGATATTTACCTGCTCAGCATAACCGAGGAATTTCTCTGATATAGGCAGTATCTTTACCTGCACCGGTGAAAGCCAGAACGGGAATTTTCCTGCGAAATGCTCGATCAGGATGCCTATGAATCTCTCAACAGAACCGAAACATACCCTGTGGATCATGATAGGTGTATGCATCTGTCCGTCTGCGCCTACATACTCTGCCTCAAATCTCTGAGGGAGCTGGAAGTCGAGCTGTATCGTGCCGCACTGCCATGTACGTCCGAGTGAGTCCTCGAGGTGGAAGTCGATCTTCGGGCCGTAGAATGCTCCGTCGCCTTCATTTACCACATACGGCTTTCCAAGGTCATCCAGCGCATTCCTTAATCCATCAGTTGCAAGCTCCCATTCCTCATCTGTTCCCATGGAGTCCTCAGGACGTGTTGAAAGCTCAACATGATACTTGAATCCGAACTTTGCGTAAACTCCGTCAATCAGTCTGACAATACGCTTGATCTCATCCTGCACCTGTTCAGGAGCGAGCAGGATATGTGCATCATCCTGGGTAAAGCACCTGACTCTCATGAGTCCGTGAAGCTGACCTGATTTCTCGTGACGATGTACGAGCCCAAGCTCCGCAAACCTGAGCGGCAGTTCCCTGTATGAACGGGGTTCTGATTTATATACAAGCACACTTCCGGGGCAGTTCATCGGTTTGATGGCAAAATCCACATCATCGATGACTGTTGTATACATGTTTTCACGGTAGTGATCCCAGTGTCCGCTGGTCTCCCACAGCTTACGGTTCAGCATGATAGGAGTTGATATCTCCTGATAGCCGTTCTTAAGATGAAGCTTTCTCCAGTAATCAAGGAGAGTGTTCTTAAGGATCATTCCCTTGGGAAGGAAGAACGGGAAGCCGGGGCCTTCATCCATGAGGGTGAAGAGCTTCAGTTCCTTTCCGAGTTTCCTGTGGTCACGCTTCTTGGCTTCTTCAATACGGTTCAGATACTCTTCAAGCATCTCCTTGTTGGGGAATGCGGTTCCGTAAATACGAGTGAGCATCTTGTTGTGCTCATCTCCGCGCCAGTATGCACCTGCAACGTTCAGGAGTTTGAATGCCCTGACTGCGCTTGTGTATGTCACGTGAGGTCCTGCGCAGAGCTCAAGGTAGTCTCCCTGCTGGAAGAAGCTGAGGACTGCATCCTCGGGAAGATCGTTGATCAGCTGGACCTTGTAGTCCTCATTCTTTTCAGCCATGATCTTAAGAGCTTCTTCTCTCTCCATGGTGAAATGAGTGAGCTTAAGGTTCTCCTTTACGATCTTTTTCATCTCGGCTTCGATCTCGGCGAGATTGTCATCGGTGAAATCAAAGTCAAACTCGAAGTCATAATAGAAGCCGTCTTTTATTGCCGGACCGATCGCACATTTAGCGGTAGGATAAAGACGTTTTACTGCCTGAGCAAGAATATGCGAGGTAGTATGACGATATGCCTCACGGCCGAGCTCATCATCAAACGTACATTCCTGAATGGAACCATCCTGTAAAATTACCTTCATTTTAATCTCCTTTTATAAGCAGGCGTCAGATGTACTCTGCGCTTTCTGTATATATTCAGTACAAAGTAGAATATCACAATAATACCGAAGAATCAAACCAATTCTCTTGTTTTGCAAACCAAAAAACCGGGATGCCTTTAAGAGGCATCCCGGTACTGTTCAAAAGCTATTCAGCTTATTTTATCAGGTTTCCGAAAATACCTCTTATAAGTGATGATGTGCCGGTCCTCATTACAGCGCTGAGCGCGTTGGTCGCAGCTCGCTTTCCAAGTGTGGCCGCGCTGGTCTTCTTTCCGCCGACGATCGAGTTGATAATATTTGTGCTCACGCCCCTTGCAACTGTTGAAGCGGCATTTGTCGCAGCGGATTTGGCTGCTTTAGCCGCAGTCTTTCCAACAGCAGAAGTCTCTTTCTTGGCTGCTTTCTTAGCCAGGAACTCCTCTGTCTTGTTAGCCGGCGCGGGAACCTGAGCTGCCTCCTGCGCAGCCTCTGCTGCATCTGCCTCAGCTGCTTCTTCCTCAGCCTTTGCTTCCTCCTGTTCGAGTTTAGCTTTTGCGGCCATGATGATCTCATATGCAGACTCCCTGTCAACGGTCTGCCTGTACTTAAGATCGAATTCTCCTGCATTGATCACCTGCTGGATGACCTCAGGAAGCGCTGCTCCCATCAGACTCTGAGGCGGAAGAACTCTTGCTGCCTCAACGATCTCCGGAACTCCGTTCTCATCGAGAAAGCTGATAAGCGCTTCGCCTGTTCCAAGCGACTGAAGAGCTTCCTGCGTGCTGAAAGCAGGATTAGCCCTGAAGCTCTCTACCGCTGCCTTGATACCCTTCTGTTCAGCAGGGGTATATGCTCTGAGGCCGTGCTGGACACGGTTGTTCAGCTGGCTCAGGATCTCTGAAGGAACATCTGAAGGTATCTGGGTCACGAAGTATACGCCCACGCCCTTTGAACGGATGAGCTTGATGATCTGTGAGATCTTGTCATGGAGCGCCTTAGGCGTGTCGTCAAAGAGAACATGAGCCTCGTCAAAGAAAAACACGATGCGCGGCTTGTCAAGATCGCCAACTTCCGGAAGTGTCTCGTAAAGTTCTGTAAGCATCCAGAGCAGGAATGTTCCGTATGTCTTGGGACTCTGGAACAGCCTCTCACTTGAAAGGATGTTTATCATTCCCCTGCCGTACGCATCAGTCCTGATCCAGTCCCTTACGTCAAGCGCGGGCTCGCCGAACATGTTCGTTCCGCCCTCCTGCTCAAATGCGAGAAGAGCTCTCTGGATGGCGCCTATGCTGGCAGTTGAAACATTTCCGTACATTGTTGTGTACTCATCCCTGTTTTCTCCGACAAACTGGAGCATCGCGCGCAGATCCTTGAGATCAAGGAGAAGAAGTCCCTGATCGTCAGCTACCTTAAA
>SVDE01000145.1 GCA_015057955.1 Lachnospiraceae bacterium
TCCATCTTCCCTTAAAAATACGCACTCGCTTTTGTCCGGCTTGTTCCCGAGTATCGGGACCACTGCCCCGTTGATCGTCCGCAGCTCTACCAGATTTTCTGCAAGAAGCTCGTCGAATGACTTATTCAGTCCCTTTTTAAGGAGAGCCATGTCGTATGAATCGAGGGTAATGCTTGCAGATAGTTCCCTGCAGCAGCTGTTCTCGCATCCGATGCAGTCACTGCATTCGATGTCCGCATGGTCGTCCGCAGTCAGCAGCGTCTCCCTCCTGAAGAATATGTCATCAAATTCAACCCTGGCCATTCTGTTCATTCAGCAGCCTGCTGGCTTCTTCATCAGCAAGTATGTCTTTCTTTACCAGGATGAACTTGCCCATGGCATTGATGCATATTTTACCGGTTTCTCTTTCTCTTATCTCGCATGTGCTTGCCGCAAGAGTTTTGCCTGTTTTTTTGATGTCAACGCGGATAATGTATTCATCCGCAGTCATCGGCTCCAGATAGCTTATTGAAATGTCCGTTGTTGACGGGAGTTTCTGCGTTGCTGCGCAGAGTGTGAATCCCATGCAGCTGTCTGCTATCGTGCAGGCTATGCCTCCATGAATACCGTTATAGGGATTAAGATGACATTCTTTTTTTGCGTACGTGAACTCTGCCCATTCCCTGTTATCTTCGTCACAGTTTTCTATCTGAAGGTTTAAGGTTCCCAATACCCTGTCCTTCAACCTGTCACTATTCTGAACTTCCAGGATCTGCCCTATCGCTTCCTTGAAGCTCATCTCTTTAAAACCCATTGTTAATGTCCTCTTTCGCTAATGATGAAGTATTATACATCAAAAGAGTGGCCCGCGTCACTCTTTTGATATGCTGAGGAGGTGCCTTTTGGTGCAAAAGTCGACTATTATGGGGTTTTGCTGTAATTTGGATGATGGTCGATCTTTGAGCCGGTGGCAGCGTCGACTATTTTCAAGGCTAAAGGTATATTTAGTTGACTAAAATGACGCTGCCTCCGGCTCCCGTCATCTGTTTTGTACTGATTGAGCAAATTTAGATGACGCATAATAAAATAATGTCATCTTTTTTCTTCACAAACTTCTATATAGTTGACGACTAAGAGGTTGGCACGAGTTCTTGTCATCTTTTTTTATTGAAAACCTCTATTTAGTCGACAATGTTAGGCAGGATCACCTGATCAGCATGCTTGAAACATTCCTATGAAAATAATGAGAGACTTTTTCTGCTGCCTGAACGGTTGTAAACGGATCATTCTCATCTTCATATGTGATTATGAAGTTTTTTTCAGGCAGATACCCCTCAGCAGCATAAGCACTGATCTTATGAACAGTGCGCAGATAATAGTCCCTATCATCCATAAGCCCAAAGTGCTCCCAAATATAAATCTTTCCTGTAGATGGATCCATTATCACAAAATCCGGATAGAATATTTCACCATTGATCACAAGTTGACACTCATATCTGTATGGTATTCCTGCGAGATAAAGTATGTCAGCAATGCAAGCTTCAGATTTGGAACGGACTTTCTCCCCTCTAAGGGTATTATGAATAAGCCCCTCACAATAATATGGATTTCTGATATATTCCTCCTGCTGCCAGGCTGTGACCTTAGAATTGATCCTATTTTCATATGACCAGCCACCAGGTCGGATGATACCGGCGCAACCCGGATTATTTTCATAAAACCTGTTTATTGTTTTCTCAAACAATCCTGAATTAGCTTTATACTGTTTAAGCGCAGCCAGCTCTTTTTTGGCTGACATCAAAACTGACTTAAACATTTTTTTCTTTGCTAATTTATTGATAATATCGGATTTTGAAGATGGCAGATAAGTCTGTATTCCGTTTTCATGAATGTAGTAACGGAATTTTCCTCTAGTGAGTTTGCAGTTGAGGCTTCCGGCCGGAGCCGACTCCAGAAAAGCCTGCATTTCTGCGGTTTTCTTTTCGAGATAAGTGATCCTTTCGGTGATGTTGAACATGGTAGACCCTCCTGATCAGGATAATAGAATAGTGCCGGGCAGGTCTGCGCGGAAGGCAGACAGGAAAACCTGACATTGATATTATACTTGAAAAGAAGGGATTTACAATCAGCGGGAAGTTTTTAGATATTCTTCGATGGCGCGGATGTCAGCCTGATCCTTTGGGCGGTTCCATTCGCGTTTCTGGCGCAGTATGTCATCGAGGGATTCGCACTGGAATCCGTCTATTACGTCAAAGTGGAAGTTTGCCATGTCATCCCTCATCTGGACATTTTCAAACGGGGTGTACATCCCGTCTTTATCCTGCGGGCAGTTATAAAGATCAAGCTCTAACGCGAGTTTTTTGGAAGCGGACAGGTCCATGTCTGCGGTTGATGTCCGCAGGCCGCGCATCAGAAGTGAGCCGCCGGAGAGAATGACATATTCTGTTTTGGGAAGGTTCAGCGCGCTCAGCGCCGCGACAAACTCTTCTCTGTTCATGGTCTCAATACTCCTTCCAGGATATGGGCAAATGCTTCAAGGCCTGCTTTATCCTCTGCGGAGAATCTGCAGGTAACGGGGCTGTCTATGTCAAGGACGCCGTAAAGTGAACCGCCAGCAAAAAGCGGTATGACTATCTCCGATCTGGAGTTGGGGTCGCATGCGATGTGGCCGGGAAACTCATGAACATCAGGGACGAGCTGGGTCTCGCCGGAAACGGCCGCGGTGCCGCACACTCCCCTGCCGAGGGCGATTTTAACACAGGCGGGTTTTCCCATGAATGGCCCGACGTATAGAGTGTCACCCTTCAGGATATAAAAGCCTGCCCAGTTGATGTTCTCAAGGGAGTTGTAAATGAGGGCGGCTGCATTTGCCAGATTGGAGATGTTGTCGTCAACATCATTCGTTATCGCTTTCAGCTGTTCATTTAAAATGTCGTACATGTCTGCTCCTAGAAATCAGGTTTGCGCTTGACGGGGAACCACGGAAGCCCGAGAAGCGTCGCTGCCCCTGCTATCGTAATGCCGTAGAACAGCAGGTCTTTCCCCTTATCCAGATACTGCACTATCGTACCGTTGGTCAGGGTGCTTCCTGTGATTATTATGATCTTGCCCCATTCAAGGCATGCTTCGCGGTTGTATCTGCCGCTGTTTACGATCACGTGCTTGAAACGGTCCTGCGAGATGTTGTCGGGATCCCGGTCCATCGTCCAGAAATCCAGATCTGCCCCTATGAATTTCTTTACCAGATATCCATCATAGCCCACGAGGACGATATTGCTGCGTCCGTACTTTTCAGTCACATGGCTGAAGATGGCATCGGTATACAGCCTGCGCTCATCAAATGTTGTCGGGAATTCTCCCGCGCAGAGCCCCAGATGGTTCATCGCTGCATTTATCGCGGCAAGGCATCTGGCGTCTATGCCTGCTTCTGACGGCGGGATCTCTATGGCCTCACGAAGAGTTCCTTCAAAGCTCAAGGGCGTCTCCGTATACGCTTCGCCTTTGGTTCCGCAAAGCTCGGCAGTAACCCTGTATTCCGGACGTCTGTCCTTGAACGGAACATAGTTCCAGGGCATGAGCGCCGGTTCAGGCTCAGTATCAGCCGTAATGACAACAGGCTGATCCAAGAGGCCTGTAACACCATCCGTTTCTGTAAATCGTATTATAAGCTTATCGTATAGTTCAAAGATAGTCATGATTTTTCACTTTTCGCTATTTGCGTGTCATTGGGATATCGCCCAGGCTGACGCAGTCTGTTGTGTCGATCCCGTTCTTTTGGGTGCTGATGAAGCCTTCAGCTTCTATCAGAAGGTCAAATGTTCCTGCGGGAAGGTCCTTAAACCAGAAATCCCCGAATGTGTCTGTAAATATCTCACGGGTGGTACCGGTGCCTTTCAGAGTGCAGCGGGCGTTCCTTATGACAACTTCCTCAATCGGGTCATAAACTGTTCCCGCAATGAACTGTCCCGGGATATTCTTGTAGTACACCCTGGGGCCTGTGCCATACTCAGGATTACGTACAACTGCTTCGGAGATGAACTGCGCGAATTCTTCCTCCTCGCCGAACTGCAAGGCTCCGGTGCGACATACGTCCACGCATCTGGGCTTCAACCCGTCCTCAAGCAGATGTGCACATCCGGTGCATTTCTGCGGGATACCCAGCTGCTCGTTCCAGAAGATGGCTCCATAAGGACATGCTTCAACGATTTGGTGCTGCTGCGCAGACTTTTCGGGGTCTATTATGACCAGGCCGTCATCCCGCCTATATACAGCATTATCTTTCGCGGCCTTGATGCAAGGAGCATCAGCGCAGTGGTTGCACATCATCGGCTGGTAATATATCCTCACATTCGGCCTGCTGCCGCGGACATGCTCATCTATCTTTGTCCAGAACTGGCCTGTTATCGGCTGTTCCTTGGCATACGGAAGCCATTCATTGCCGCAGTGCTCATCCTTGCATGCGAACTGGCAATTATAGCAGCCGCTGCATTTTGCTATGTCTATACAGAATACTTTTCCCATGTCTATTCTCCGCTCTGCCCGTTACTGTGGTTTTTTTTAGCTATCCAGCCTTCAACACATACGCCGAATGCATCGTCATACTTTCTCTCAAATGCCCATGGCGCGCGCCTTTTCCAGTCAGCCCAGTCCTCAGGAGTCACCTTTGCCACCTCAACAAGGAAGCTGGTGGTCGCCATGCCGGTTGCATGTTTGCTTACCGGATGGGTTGGCGTAATGTTGTTAATTGCTCCGCCTCTGTCCACTTCCTCAGGGATTATCGGGTCCAGCCGAGAGCCGTGATCCACATAACACGTATGATCGATAAGGCGCTCCGTGACATAAGCTCCGCAAAGGACTATGCCCTTTTCATTGAAGACTTTTACGATGTCTCCATGCTTAATGCCGCGCTTTTCAGCCTCAGCCGGGCTGAGCCAGCAGGGCTCGTACATGTATCCGTCCTCTCCGCGGATCTTCATGGTCTCCACTTCACGTGACCATGGGATGTCATCGCACTGCGCGTGCATGCGCCATCTGCCGTGGTTGGACATGCACAGGAGGGGATACTTCTCAGCCCTTTTTGAAGTCAGGCGTTCATCATGCCAAGGTCCTTTTTCAACCCAGTGCGGCACCGGCGGCCTCTCTGGATCGTTTGGCATGTATCTTTCAATATTTGAAGATGTATATTCAAGCAGACCTGTCGGGGTCTCAAGCGGATATTCGGCCGGGTCTTTTTCAAACTCGGCAAATCCGGCAGGCGCGTCTTTTGCCTCTTCTTTAATAGGCACCACAAATATCTTGCGCTCATTCCATTCCTCAAAGCTCATATGCTCTTCACAGCCGGAAGCTTTGTAGAACAATCTGACGCGTTCTTCTTCAGTCATATCACCTGTGTAAGCATGGACATATTCGGGACCGAATTGCTCCAGGATCTTGACACATACATCAAAATCTGTAAGCGATTCGCCGAGACGGTCAATGCAGGGCTCTTCTTTATACACGGAAACATATACTCCGCTGGTCATGTCATTTCCTATGTCGTGCATTTCATGCTTAGTGCACACAGGAAGAAGGAGATCAGCAAAATAGCAGTCATTTTCCATCCATGGATGCTGGACTACAAATGTCTCTATGTCCGGATCGCGATAAGCTTTCTGGAACTTGAAGCCGTCATTCCAGCAGGTCACATTGCACGGGGCTGTTGACCAGATCATGTGGATCTTTGAAAGGCCGTTGCGCGGGTACCTCATCGGCCTGAACTGGTCATAAGTCGTAGGCACACGCATATTGCCGGGCCTGGGTTTGGCTCCCGTAGAAAAGCAGCTCATACCCATCCATTCAGCATGCTTGTCAACTATCGCGCTCTGCACCAGGCATCTGGGGATATACTGCTTAGGTCCCGGCAGTATCTCAAACAGGTCGACGATCTCCGGTGCTCTTTTTTTCTGTGTTTCTGTCAGGGCAAATCTGTTCATTTCTATATCTGCGGGTATATCTCCGGGAACAGTCCTTGTTGCATCGCAGATATGCGGCACTTCAGGCGTAAATTCAGGAGTATACGGGACCGGATAATTCTTCGCCCACATGTTCCACTCTATGAGTTTGCACTGGCATACGCCCGGTTTTCCCAGTCCTCTCATTCCAAGGAGCATTACTTCGAGCCTGGCAGGCTCTGTGGCATAAGGTGCCCTGATAA
>SVDE01000030.1:0-19730 GCA_015057955.1 Lachnospiraceae bacterium
TACGCAAGCCTGAAATATACTGACAGCAGGATCGGGATAAAAGGATCTTCCTTACATTCATAAGCATCAACTTCGTGGAAGAAGCTTTTCATCTCATCAGATGAGAAAATATACGGTATGTATTCACGGCTATGTCTGGGATAGAATTCTTCCGGAAATATATATGCATTCTGGCCGATATTACGGAGATATTCGCCAAACAGCCTCATAAAACTACAGCGGTCGCCTGTAACAGTTGTAGTGGGATTGCCATGTATGATCCAGGATGTTGCCAGTTCCTCGTTCAGCTGTGTTATGTCCGGAAACCTTTCCGCGCAAAAGCGGTCGAAGTTGAGAGCGCGTGGCTTATAGGTCCTCTCTGAATACCCAAGCGCAGTCCGCAGCTCGATATAACCGGACAAACTGTCTGCGAAACTGCTCATGTATTGAGATCCTTTTGTCATATCAGGACCCTCCTTTCGACCGGGATGCCGTCGAAATCCATGGCGCATTTTTTCAGTTCAGGCGAATCCAGTCGCATATACTGCCTTGCAGAAGCATCGTTCTTATGTCCGAGCACCTGGGAAATGGTGGATACCGGATTGCCGGCAAGAAGGAGGTTATGTCCAAGCCGTCTCCGCAGCCCATGGAATGCCCTGCCATCGAACGGCTCTCTTTTGATTCCTGCCACTTTACACTGATAGAAGAAGATATGTTCAATGGAAGCTCCCGAAACCAGCGGACGTATTGGTGCATACAGCCTTAGGAATACTTCCTCACAGTCTGATTCCGGCCTTGCATTGAGGATGTAATCCCGAAGTGCGTCTGCCGTGATCCTGACCAGGGGATAAATAGTGACACTCATCGTTTTATTCTGTCTGACACGGATGTAGCCTTCTTCCCAGTTTATATCAGCCAGTTTTAATGTGGCGATGTCTGCAGCCCTTATGCCGGCGGTGGCACCAAGTAATATAACCGCCATGTTACGTTTGCCTTTTGCTGTTGAAACATCTATTCCATTGATGAGTTTCTTTACATCTTCATCGCTGATGAAGTTTGCAACTGGATCACTCCGTCTGCATCTGTATGCAAGGATCCCCTGTGAATCAGGCACAGAATACCCCTCATGCAAAAGGTACTTATGGAACTGCCTGATATAACATAATACATTCTGCAGCGAACCTGAACTGAGTGACGACACCTTGGTAAGGATGAACTTTCTAATGTCTTCCTCAGTGAGCTCATTGATATCTTTGATATCTTGTTCCTGCAGGAAGAACAGGAACATCCTTACAGCCCATGCAAAATCTTCTTTTGTGTTTGGATGGAACTCTTTGGATAAAAGGAACCCCTGGACCAGGTTTTCATAATCCCCGTCCAGTTTATACTTGGTACCTTTTTTCATCTGAAGACGGGTGATGTGTCCGGTACTGGCGAATTCGTTCATATGATCAACGGCCCTGCAGACACCTCTCACATGTGAGTAAGAGGCTTTCCCCTGATCATACATCTCGAGGAGAGATGCAAGATATTCCTCAGCCAGTACAGGATCATACTCGGACCTTCCTTTGCCCTCTATATAACGGGCCAGCTCGATATACCGGACATATGAAGTGCTCCATATACCATGTTTGTCATAACCAAGCTGCTCAAGATACTCGCAACATTTATATACGAGTTCTCTTACGGTGATAATGCTCATTTTTTTTACCTCCTGATTAAAGTATTCTCACAATTATTATTACTTCTTAAGGAAGGTAAAAAAAGAACAATCATTATGAAAGTTATACCGATACTTTCATAATGGATCCTCATCGAGGATCATCTTTAAAGAAAATGTTATACCGATACTTTTGCCGAAGAATCCCTGATATCTAAGTCTTCGCAGCGAGTGTCGGTATAACATTTTTGTCGACATAACTGGGATTATCCCGATATCGGGATAAGTTTAGCAAGCATCGCCAAAGTATATACTTTGGCCATTAATAACCGGGATATCCCGGACCCTTAACCATCTGAAAAAGAAAAATGAAAGGAAACAGAACCAGATGAGAAAACGCAGCAACGAAATAATCATATGGCTGGATGACGATGAGTATAGAGACATCATGGACAAGCAGGCCAGGAGCGGACTGAAGAAGCAGCCGTTCTTCCGCGCGGTACTGGCCGGAGCGCAGATAAAGGAGCAGCCGCCTGCCCAGTACCATGAAGTATTGAAGGAGCTACGCCAGATCGGGAACAACATAAACCAGATAGCAGCCAGGGCGAATGCCGCAGGGATCATAGATGCTGCCACATACCGGGAAAACTATGCCTGGCTGCAGAGAGTGATAGGAGACCTTGTAAGGGAGGTGTATTCATAATGGCAGTGACATCACTGTGGAGGGTAAAGGATAACATCGGCAGGGTGATCAGGTATGCGGAGAATGAAGCAAAGACCCTGGCACCCTGCGACAGCACTGCAGAAACAATAGGAGAAGTAATAGATTATGCAGCCAGGGGAGATGCGACAGATATGCAGAGGCTGGTCTCCGGCATAAACTGCAGCCCGGAGAATGCAAAAGCGGAGATGCAGGCAGTAAAGGAATTCTATAAGAAGACTGGCGGGACTCTTGCCTATCATGGCTATCAGAGCTTTGCCGAAGGAGAGATATCTCCCGAGCAGGCACATGAGATCGGAAAAGAGCTGGCAGAAAGGTTATGGGGAGACAGGCATCAGGTACTGGTTGCGACTCACGTGGACAAGGCGTCCCACATACATAACCATTTTGTGATAAACACGGTGTCTTTCGTGGATGGAAGGAAGTACCACAGGACGAAGCAGGATTACCTGGACATGCAGAACGCATCTGATGAGCTCTGCATGGAGCACGGATTATCCGTTGTAAGGCACCCTGAAGAACAGACCGGAAAACACTATGCGGAATGGAAGGCCGAAAAGGAAGGCGGAGAGACCATACGCGGGAAGATTCGGGAGGACATAGACAGGGCTGTGGGATCAGCGGTCACGTTCAGGCAGTTCTGCAGCACGATGAAAGCCATGGGATATGAGCTGAAGCTGTACACGGCAAAAGGAGAGAATCTGCTGAGGCCGTCGTTAAGGCCTGAAGGCTCGCAAAGGTTCTACAGGTTCGACAGCCTGGGGAAGGGATATGGCATGGACAGCATCACAGACCGGATCCTGAGCAACATGAGGAGTTCTGACCCGTTCCCAGAAGAAGAGAAGATAAAGGCAGAAACATACCGGAAAGAGCACCCAAAGCATACAAGGGCAAAGGGTATCGCCGCTCTGTATTACCACTATTGCTATATGCTTCACATCATCAAGGAATCCCCGGGATCGGTAAGGAAGGTATCACAGACCATGAGGGAGGACCTGGTAAAGCTGGAACAGCTGGATGAGCAGACTCGGTTCCTGGCAGCAAAAGGCATAGAGACCATAGAGGACCTTAATAGTTACAGGGATGATGCTTCAGGGAGGATAGAAATGCTTGAGGCCGAACGAAAGGAACTGAGGAATGGGCTGAGGAGTGCAGTACGTGCGATAAAAGATCCGAAAGATTTAGAAGCAGTCAGCAGGGCTGAAGGGATCCGCAGCCTGGTGAATCAGAAGACAGAGGAGATCGCCGCTTTAAGGAAGAACATAAAAATATGCGGAAGGATCGAAGCACGGGCATCACTGATCAGTGAAGAGATGGAAGCATTACAAAAGCCGGATAATCCTGAAAACAAACAACTCGACAGGCGAAGGGAAGTCCGTAAGAGATAAGAATTAGCCGAACCAATAAAAGAAGAAAGGAGGTGGCACAGCTTGAAGCATAATATAGGTGATCTGGCAGATGATAAATGCACTAAGATGGCTGTGCCATCTTCGAATTTAGACAATAATCTTATTAATGATTGCACGAACTTGTTAAGGAATGCTACACTTGACGCTGAGTCGCAGGCTCTGCTAATAGCAATGAATAAGAAACTAAAAGAAAAATATGCAAGGCAGGTTTGTGTAAATGGGAACATATGGGAGCAGCCAAGTAAAGGATTATGGCTTGCAAAAGTAAGAAAGGATGGTAAGAAAAAACAAATATCTGCAGCAACAAAAGATAAGCTGATTGATAAGCTGTATGCAATGTATCAGGAAGAACATACTTATACGATGGGAAATCTCTTCAGAGAGATGCTGGCCTATAAAATGGGAAGGCGTAAAAAACCATTATCCGAGAAAACGGCAAGTGAATACCTGATTGATTGGAAGAAGTATTATTCCGAATTTGAGAACAGGGGCATAACTGATATTTCAGCGGAAGAATGGCATGATTTCTTCATGAATATCGTAAACGAGAATGAGATGAGCAAAAAGCAGTTCTATAATATGCGTACAGTGGCCAACAGCATCATGTCATATGCAATAAGCAGAAAGATAATACCATATAATCCGATCAGGGACATAAATACGTTTGATTTTGACTTTGTAGAAGAATCCTATAACCAGGTAAAGTCAAAGCCATTTACTCAGGAGCAAAGTGCAAAGGTATTCGAGTGGTGTCAGCAGCAGCTCGAAAAAGATAACATCAATAAGATATATCCACTTGCACTCATGTTTCAGCTTATTATGGGGCTTCGTGTTGGAGAGGTTCGTGGGATCGAATGGTCAGATGTGGACTTTGAACATAAAAAAGTATACATCTGCCAACAGACGGTAAATGGAATATCTTTTGATGCAGATACGCTTACAGTTGGATATAGTGGGGAGAATCATCTGAAACACTTGAAGGCTAATGAAAATGCACGCCAGCTTATGATGTCTGATGAAATCATTCAGGTATTGAAACAAGTAAAAGCTTTAGATCTTCCAGGGGAAAAAGTATTTCCGCTCAGATATAACACCTATAATAGCAAAGTCAAAGAGGCAGCGAAGTATGCTGGTGCAGATCCAAAGGATTTTCACACACACTGTCTTAGGGCAACAAGGCTAACGGATTTATATTATGCCTGTGGAGATGAAAGAGTGGTTCAGGCTCTTGCCGGACATACCACACCGGAAATGACACATAAGTACATAGATGGGCTTCAGAGCAAGCAGAGATTAGATCAGATAATGTCCCAGAATATCTACTCAACCCCCACTCAACCCCTAAAGCAGGAAAAATAGAAAAAGAAAAATCCTCAGAAACCTTGATTTCTCAACATTTCTGAGGATCTAAGCGAAGAGGCGACGACCGGATTTGAAGGCGACCGGTCATCTCAAAAAGCCTATAAATACAAGGAAAGGAAGCGGTCCGTGTGTCTAACTGACCCCCTAACTGACCCACCTGAATATACAAGCATGAGGTTAATTCAATCCTGACCCAAAAGTTCGGTGCTGTCATCCATTATTATCTGTTTGAAGTTTATCCCGTTTATGCATTTACTGTTTAAAACTTCGTCTAGAGTTGCAAACTCCTCAAGCAGAGAATAATCAGGACCCGGACCGCTATCTGTGTTTTTACGGTACAGTCCAAAAATCGCCTCTCTTCCGTCTGGTAATATAGTTTTTTTAGTTTCATACATGGAACCCGTATTTAATCGGTATTCAGCTCCATCATATGAAAAATCTAACCCCAGCCAGTGGTTTTCAGAAGGGTCCCAAACACCTATATACTGTGCCTTAAATTCATCCAGGGAATTATATTCATTTACTCTCATTTCAATTTATATTAACCTTCTAATTGGATTTTTATTTCGTCTACTCAGTTGTATTTCCATCTATAGGCAGATAGCAGTCAAATATTAAACAGAGATTGGCCGAGTTTGATCAATCTCTGTTTTGAGTATCGGAATTATTCACTATTTACGGAGATAACGTTTCCTGAACAGGACAGCTATCATTTTCCAGAGTATGTTCGTATAAATTGTGTCAATCTGCGTTTCTCGTCCGGCAAATTGAATGATCAGATCCGCTTCCTTGGGGATCGTTTGATTCATTCTTGTCTGAACCAATAAAACAACTTTTGCTTCGCTTTCTATAGCTTTTTTTACATATGTCCACATATATGAAGACTGAACAATACCGGGGATCAGGAAGACTGCCAATGTTTCTTTATCCAGTAAACTTACCGCATGATCATACTGCTTCATGTCCGACCAATAATATAAACTTTTATTGGCCATGGCCATATTCATTTCAAGGGCATATAATTGTTCAAAATTACAAAGATAGTCAAAATAAAACATGGAATTGCATCTGTCTATTTCTTCCGCCAGTTTATCAAGCAATCCATTGTCAATATTCCTAAATTCCCTTATTACGTCTTCATAAATATCTGAAATATCATTTTTCAGTTGGTCAGTATCATTAGAAGGTTCTTTGGGAAGAACAAAATTGTAAAAAGAAAAGTGGTCGCACATCTCCACAACATCTGCTTTGAAATCTGAATAACCTTTATATCCCAGGTTCTTGCACAATCTGCTTATGGAGGTAGGGGAGGTATAACATGCATCGGCTATATCATAGATCGTACCTTCTTTCACCAGAGCAAGATTGTCAAGAATGGTACGTATCATGGCTGAATATGTCTGGTCACTCATATTGGAATTTTTATATGTAAACATTCTTTCGAAAACGTGCATAGTACAATCCTCCTCAGTTCGTGTTTGCAAAAATTGTACCAGAAAACGGCAGAACTGTGAATCAAACAGTTCTGCCGTTTTTAAGGAGGGTGAATGAAAAAAGAAATTTATTTATCTCGTGAATACCATACTGCGAAGTCTTCCTTAAGCTGAGGAACCACGTCCGAAGTATGTATCAGCCATGTAAGCATTTCAATGGAGAGATCCTTGAATAATCCGCGATAAGAAGGATCATTGTAAAGGTTGTTGTATTCTAAAGGATCCTTAACCATATCGTACATTTCATGCTCGCCGCTTGTACGGAAAATGATTTTATAATTCCTGTCTCGGCGCATGATGGTCCTGCTAAGGCTCTCCGGGCTCTTTTCCTGCTGGATGATCTTGGGATAAACGGCTGTTCCTTCATGCATTATCTCATGGGCGATCGGAGGAAGACCTATGTTTTCAAAGCACTGCGGCTCGCGGGTATCATATCCGCCCTCGCTGTAGACAACACGGTTGTAATCGCCGACTTCTCCCTCAACCTGTTTTTTCAGAGAAACACCAAATTGATCATGTTTGATCTTAAGATCCTCGAAATCAAATATTGTCGGGAAGATATCAATTGATTGGGTCCGGGTGGATATCCTGTGTCCCTTGGCTCCACCGGGGCGCCTGATGATCAGCGGAACGCGGGCCAGCATATCATCGAGAAGATTCGGATGCTTCTCTGTAAGATGCGCATCTCCGGCAAAATCACCGTGATCAGAGCAAAGGATGATCGTAGTGTCATCATATATGCCGTTGGCACGGAGAGACTGGATTATTTCGCCGATAAGGCTGTCAACATAGGAGATCATTCCCAGATAGATGGCATTGGTCTTTTTGTAAGCTGACGGATCCTCTTTATCAGAAAGATGATACTGTCTGGTGAGTTCATATATATATGGCTTGCCATTCAGCCAGTCTTTATCTCGCATGGGTAAGTCGCATCCGTCATACATGCTGTACCAGGGTTCCGGGCATGTATAGGCTGGATGAGGGTATAGGAAGTTAACCCACAGGCAGAAAGGCTTTTCATCATTTGCATGACGATTAATGAAATCAATCGAGTCATTAGTGATAAGTCTGTCTATGGGAGAATCAACACCGTTGTCTTCTTCCGGCGGGAATATCATATTATAGTGATTGTTTTCAGCGGTTCCGTCGCCGCCGAAATTTTTGCTGAGAGGGAAATATGCGTGCTCATCAAAGACCTTATCGGTTGATTCCGGATCAAAACAGTCATCTTTTCCTACAATTCCGATAGTAAAACCGGATTCCTTCAGATACTGCCAGAAATTGGGAGTCTGATCAGAAACAAAATATTTCTGTGAGCGATATCCGGCAACATGTGGATACCAGCCTGTAACCAGTGAGCATCTGGATGCGGCACATACAGGATGTGCAGTGTAATTTTGTTCAAATATAGTTCCTTCAGCCGCAAGAGCATCAATATTGGGAGTATCCACTATAGGGTGACCATAGCAGCCAAGGCTTTCGGCTCTGAGTTCATCGGGGTAAAGTAAAATATAATTCATGGCAACCTCCGTTGTTCTTTCATTTCATTTAGACTTTAACATGGCCTTCAGTCAATAGTCACTTACCAAAAAGTAAACCTTGTTACGCGAAACCGTAACCGGGTTCATTTGTTGGAGAGTGCAAACTCGCGTACTTTTTTTTATCATTAATAATGTCAGAATGATTTGTTTTTTACACAAGGTTACAGCATTCATGTCCATAAGCGATGCCTCCAAACGCAAGACAGTCGGAGAACTGGCGGAGGTCGTTGCAGCAGAAATGTAAGAAGATAAATAATTTTTTTTAGAAAGGAACGAGATAAAATGGCAAAAAAAATTGTAGCTTTCTGTGCAGGACGCCGAAACGGCAATTGTGAAATACTTACCAAGGAGGCACTTATGGGCGCCGAGGAAATGGGCGTGGAGGTAGAGTACATCTGGATGAACGGCCTGCATCTTGAGCCCTGTAAGGAATGTCCAATGGGCAGGTGCTATATGGATGGCCCGAGCGCGTGCATCATAAAGGATGACGGCCCATGGCTTGCAGATAAATTCCTCGATTCAGACGGATACATCCTTGCAGCACCGGTATTTTCACTTTCACCATCAGGCATCGTAACAGTATTCCGTGACCGTGTATTCGGCCCGAAAATGGACGTTGCTTCATGGGAGACGAACGGAATACCCGCATGGTCCAAATATGGCGTCAAGTACCGTCCGGGCGGCCTGATCTCAGTCGGCGGAGCGGTAACAAAGAACTGGACATCACTCGGAATGGCAACCTTGTATACCACCACGTTCTCCACCCATACACAGGTTGTGGATTACATGGATGTCAATCGTGTTGCAGATGTCGGGGCAGTCACACTGAAACCGGAACTGCTTGCAGAAGCGCGCCAGCTCGGAAGGAATGTGGCTTATTCAGTATTGCATCCCGAAGAGGGCAATCCGTGGAGAAAGGAGCCGCAGGGTGAGACCTGTCCCGGCTGCCGCCAGAACCTGATGATCTACAAGAAGGGCAATGACTATATGGAATGCGCCATCTGCGGAACCCGTGCGAACATCAGCATTACAGACGGCAAGATCGACCTTGCTTTTGAGCAGGGCGGACCGGATGACCGCATGACAGTCAAGGGCTTATACACACATCAGGATGAGATCAATCACATGCGCGCAACTGAGTACACTCCATTTGAGGATCAGGTAAAGGAAAATCTCAAGAAGTACCGTGAATACAAGGCTGGAGAGGTTAAGCCGCCTTCAAGACAAAGATAAGTATTGATCACATTATATAAATGGAGGAGACCAGTTTATGAAATCTTTATCAACACAGATCGCTATAGTCGCTGCCGGTCCTACCGGACTTGCTGCTGCCATCACAGCAGCTGAAAATGACATGGAAGTCATGGTTTTTGAAAAAGGCGCATTTGCAGGCGGAACCGCCAACATGGGTATGGGACCTTTCGGTGTTGAAAGCCGCATGCAGAAGGAACTCATGTGTGGTCCTACCAAAGAAGAAGCTTTTAAGATAATGATGGAGCATGTCCACTGGGATGTTGACGCACGCCTTGTGCATGACTATTTCTGGAAATCCGGTGAGACCATTGACTGGCTTGAGGACATGGGCGTGGTGTTTGACCGTCCGACAAAATATTATCCCGGCGCTTATGAGACCTGGCATGTTGTAAAACCTGAAGACGGCGGAGTTCCCGGTCCCCGTGCCGCATCTGCCATGACCAAGGTAATGTATAATCACGCGGTTGAGATGGGCGTAAAATTCTATCTGGAGACCACTGTAAAATCCATTAAGAAAAATGAGGACGGTGTTGTCTGCGGAATCATTGCGGAAGGCGCCAACGGAGAGGAATATGATGTTGACGCAAAGGCGGTAATGGTATGCTGCGGCGGATTTGGTAATAATTCGGAAATGATCAATAAATACACTGACCATACAGATGGCGTGGACATGTTCGGTTTCAAGATCCCGGGTATCACTGGTGACGGCATCAGGATGGTATGGGCAGCAGGCGGCGGAAAGTCCCATATGGAGATGGAGCGTATCTGCAGCAATGATATCCCCAATGTCGGAGAGTTTGACAGCCGCATGCTTTTCAGCCAGCCAAGCGCAGTTATCGTCAACCGCAAAGGCTACAGGATCATTGATGAGGAAGAGATTAAGAATGGTGCAGTGGCAGCCAATGCCATCGCGCGTCAGCCGGGGCGTGATGCATTCCTTATAATCGACGATTCCATTATTAAACACTTCCGCAAAAACGGTGCAGACATGGGCAGCAGCGTTCACAGAGGTGATTTTACGAAGCAGTTTCTTGCAGAGGTTGAGGATGCAGCTGAAAAGTATCCAAATACTGTTTTCATCGCAGACTCGCTTGAGGAACTGGCAGAGAAAATGGGTATTGATGAAGATACCTTCCTTGAGACAATTGAGGATTATAATGACAGTTGTGACTGCGGATGGGATGACCTGTTCCTGAAGAATCATAAATATCTCCATCCGATAGTTGGCAAGAGATTCTATGCGATGCGCATGTCTTCCGGTGCATATGGTTCTCTTGGAGGAATTAAGGTCAACCACAAACTGGAAGTACTTACTGATGACTTTGAAGTCATTCCGGGACTTTATGCCGGTGGCTCTGACGTCTGCGATCTGTACCATGGCACATACTGCTACCTGCTTGGTGGAAACACAATGGGATTCGCCGTCAACTCCGGACGCATAGCCGCAGAGAATATGGTTGATTATGTAGAAGACATGGAATGAGTCAAAAGAATCGTCCCTTTTAACTCACAAAGTAACACAGCTGACCATAGTTTGGCTTTAAGGTCAGCTGTGTTTGTATATTTTATTATTCATTCAGACTTTATCATGGCCTGCAGTCAATAGGCACTGACCAAAAAGTAAACCTTGTTACGCACAACCGTAACCGGGTTCATTTGTTGGAGAGTGCAAAAACGCGTACTTTTTTTTATCATTAATAATGTCAGAATGATTTGTTATTTACGCAAGGTAACAGGAATGGATAATAAACAAGAACTTCGTGACGTACTGGTCTTTATGAGTGATCAGCATACACCGTATTATTCGGGGTTTTATGCTGATAGATGTGTAGACACACCTAATCTTACTCGCTTGTCAGAATCCGGTGTGACATTTGATGAGTGCTATACCGTATGCCCTTTATGCGGACCTTCCAGGGCTGCGCTTCTTAGCGGGAGAAGGCCGGCGGAAACGGGCATTTTTACCAAATCTGCACTTTCAGATACAACGGCTACATTTCTGCATTGTCTTGTAGAGCAGGGATATGAAACTGTTCTTGTCGGAAGAATGCATTTTATAGGTCCGGATCAGTATCACGGTTTTACAAAACATATTGCAGCTGACATGACACCGGTTACATGGGATACGAGTACGGTAAGACCTCAGTTGAGAAAAGAAAGGGGCTTTTATGTTCAGAACGACACATTTGGACATGGAGCAGCTGCTTGCGCAGGCGGAGGGACCAGCCCTGTACTTGAATATGATGAATTTGTCCTGAATGAAGCACTGAAGTATCTTTCAGAGCCTCATGAGAAACCTCAGTTTGTGTTTGTCAGCATATATGGGCCGCATTTTCCTTATGTTGCGCCGGTGGATCTTTATAAAAAGTATATAAATAAAGTAAAACTGCCGGAAAACTTTAACGATGATGTGTTCTGCCCTGTTCTTAAGAATTATCAGGTGAAAATGACAGAAGATGTAGCATTGGCCTGTCAGGCGGCTTATTGCGGCATGATCGAAAACACTGACCGCATCTTTGGCCGGGTATGGGACGCGTTCCAAGAGTTCACGGAAAAACGCGGCACCCGGAATATGGTGATGTATCTGTCTGATCACGGCGATCAGTGTGGGGACCGCCATATTATGGGAAAGGAAACTTATTATGAAAAATCCGTCAAGATTCCATTCATAATGGCCGGAGACGGGATCGTAGCCGGTGCAAGAGTAGCGCAGCCGGCAAGTATCATGGACATAGGCCCGACCATTCTTTCTTATACAGGAGCAAAACCACTTATGGGAGTTGATGGGGTCAGCCTTGCGGATGCATTAATAGGCAGAGACATTCCGGAACACCCGGTTTACAGTGAATTTATTGACCGGACAGACGGAAAGCCATTCTTTGTTCCATATGAGGACACGGATGAGTTCTGCCATAGTTTTATGCTTAGGGAAGGGGACTATAAATATATCACTTATCAGGGATTTGAAAAGGATGACGCGTTATTCAATATTAAACAGGATCCGCAGGAAAGAACTAATCTGGCGGCATCAGAACCTCGGGTGCTGACATTAATGAAGGATAATAGCCGAGATCTCTTAATGCATGAAAAAGCAGCGAAAAACTTCCGGATAGAAGCCAGGGTTGATGATCTGCTGACAAAGTGGGAAAAAGCCAAAGGCTATTCATATGAAGATATGAGGTGGAAAGGCATATCAGAGAAGGCCGGCCAGGAGCCGGAGATCTGTGTGAGGAATCCTTATTTTGAGAAATGATGCTGATCTCTGCATTTCAGGAAAACAATATAATAATCAGGAGGTTAAAAAAATGGTAGGAGATCTTAATGTTGGAAAGGCTGCAATGCTTCTCGCAAAACTTATCAATGACACTATGGACAATAAGCTTTGCTGGGAAAAGAAATCAACGCTTGGAAGCGATGACAGAATGAATTATTACTTTAAAACGGACATAGATGAAACGTTTTCAGCATTTATCCAGAATCTAAACGGAACAGTTTTTGTTTGGGTTGAGAACATGGGCGAACGCATTTACATTAATGAAAAGATCCGTGAAGACCAGTCCATAATGACATTAATGAATAAGCTTCATGGTATCGTAAAGTACTTTTCTGATCTTCAGGTAATGAAGAAGATTGACAAATACCTGGAAATAGCTGTCGACGAAAAAGAATATGAGATCAACGAGGCTGATATTGAATTATAGGATAATATCTGATGAGCAAAGATTATGAGGTCTTGATTTTTATAAGCGACCAGCATTCAGGCGCTGTATGCGGATATGCAGGTGACCCGGTTGTAAGAACCCCGAATCTTAACAGGATTGCGGCAAAGGGAGCTGCATTTTTAAATGCGTATACTTCCTGTCCGTTGTGCGTACCGGCAAGAGCATCCCTTATGACAGAACGTTATCCGATCGATATCGGGGTTGTGGACAATGCCCAGTCGTTTGCGAGCCATGAACCTACATTTGCCCATAGCCTTGGAAGCAATGATTATCAGACAAGCCTGTGCGGAAGGATGCATTTCAACGGAATGGACCAGAGACATGGTTTTGACCAGCGTATTGCACTGGATATTACCAATACATTCTGGGGCGGAAGCTGTACGGAAATAGCCTTTGCCAAAAGGGATGTTCATGAGATCTTTCCTTTGGACAGAGATGAGGCTTATCACTATGATCATTATGTTGCTGAAGAGGCAGTAAAGTATCTGGAGCAGGATCACGAAGAAAAGCAGATGATCGTTGTGGGTACTTATATGCCGCATTGTCCGCTTGGCGCTCCTCAGGAACTGGCTGACTATTACCGCGATAAAATGAAAGATACCCCTCATGACATCACCATGCCATATCTGTGTGACGGCGTTCTGAGGACGAGAAAAAGATTCGGAAGCGATGATCTGGAACAGAGTTATAGAGAGAGGGCATATTATTATGCCATGATCGAAGATGAGGATATGCTGGTTGGCAAGGTATATGACAAATTCCACGAGTATTGTGAGTGTAAAGGAAAACCAGGTATCTTTATCTATACTTCTGACCATGGTGACATGATGGGCGATAAAGGACTGTATGCAAAACGCAATCTGTTTGAATATGCCTCAAAGATACCGCTGATCATTCAGGTTGACGGAAAGGAACACCAGGAAATCCATACCCCGGTCAGCCTTATGGATATAAGTGCTACCATCTGCAGCCTGACAGGTTCTCCCAGGCTTCCATATGGAGAAGGCAGGGATCTCACCAAAGCGCTTGACGGAGAGCCCCTTGAAGATATCCCTGTTATTTCAAATATCTTAGGCAGCGGACGAAACGGTGAAGGCGATAGTTATGGTACGATGGTAAGGTATCAGAATTATAAGTTCATCACATATAAGGGGCTGGAAGATCAGGAGCTCCTGTTTGATATCGATAAAGACCCGAAAGAGCATGTAAACCTGATCAGCGAGCATCCGGAAGTTGTATCTTATCTTCGTGAGATTGCGGAAAACCATAATTTCGGAAGTGAGATAAAGCTCAAAAAATATAAAGAGACAGCTGAAGGAGGTCCGGATTGTATCAATAATGCCACGATCTTGAGCGCATATGGAGCGAAGAGGCAATATCTGAATGAAACCTGGCATTTAATGACAGGAACTATTTAATACGAGGAGAGAAAAATGGGAAACATGGTAAACATAACTGTAGACGGCACAAGGCTGTCTGTGCCCGAAGGAAAGAGTGTGCTTGAATGCGCCCTCCAGGCAGGCATCTACATCCCTCATCTGTGCCATCATCCTGACCTGCCGGAAAACGGTTCATGCCGCCTGTGCATAGCCGAGGTGGAAGGGCAGGAAGGCGTGACGACCACCTGCACGCTGCGCGCAAAAGAGGGACTTGTCATCAACACAAAGACAGAAAAAGTGGTCAAGCTCAGGAAACTGGCCATGGAGCTCCTCCTCGCGGGCCATCCTGAAGACTGCTCCACATGCCCGAAATACGGTGACTGCGAACTCCAGACCCTGATCCAGTATGTCGGCGCGACTGCAGGCCGCATGCATACCCGTGTCAAGGGATTGAAAGCAAATGAAGAAAACCCGCTGCTGATCCATGACATGAACCGCTGCGTCCTGTGCGGAAGATGCGTCCGTGCGTGCAAGGACCTGCGCAAGGTGGGCATACTCCAGTACAACCAGAATGAGATGGAGACCTATGTAGGCACACTCCATGACAAGCTCCTTAAGGACGCGGACTGCAGATTCTGTACAGCATGCGCAGCCGTATGTCCTACAGGCACGATCCGTGACAAGATCCAGGCGATGAACACTACCCTGACCAAGGAAGACCTTATCGTTCCGTGCCGTGCAGAGTGCCCGGCCCATACGGACATCCCGCGCTACATCCGTTTCGTCAAAGAAGGCGACTGTGACGCTGCAGCAGCTGTCATCCGCGAAAAAGTTCCGTTCCCCCATACCCTGGGACTTATCTGCACCCAGGCATGCGCAAAGCAGTGCAAGAGGGGAGAGGTCAGCGAGCCCATGTCCATCAAGGACATCAAACGCTATGCGGCAGAGCACGATACAGGAAAGTACTGGATGGGCAAAGGCAAACAGCTTCCCGATACCGGCAGGAGGGTATGCGTGGTCGGCGGAGGCCCCGCAGGACTTACCGCGGCTTACTACCTTCGCAAGCAGGGCCATGCGGTAACGATAAAAGAAGCGCTTCCGACAGTAGGCGGAATGCTCTCATACGGGATACCCTCTTACAGGCTCCCGAGGGAAGTCATCGCAAAGGAAGTGCAGGTCATAAAAGACCAGGGCGTTGTCATGGAGACCGGAGTCCGTGTGGAAAAGCCGGCAGAACTTTTAAAAGAATATGATGCTGTCCTGATGGCCATAGGCAACCACATGGGAGTACGCCTTCCCATACCGGGCAAGGATCTTCCGGAAGTGCTGGTAAATATCACATTCTTAAGGCAGGCAAGCCTCGGAGAGGAGACCGGCATGGGCAAGAGAGTCATAGTCCTTGGCGGAGGAAACGTCGCATTTGACTGTGCCCGTACTGCAAAGCGTCTTGGCGCAGAGGAGATACATCTTGCATGCCTTGAGGCAAGGGAAGTAATGACTGCGGACGATGAAGAGATCGAGCAGGCCCAGGAAGAAGGCATCTTCGTGCATCCGGCACAGACATTCGAGCGGATCACAGGGACCGAGGAAGGCCATGTCACAGGCGTGGACTTCATGAATGTGAAGAGATTCTATTTTGACGAGAACCGCAGGGCGATCACTGAAAAAGAAGAAGGCTCCGAGCATCATATCGATGGCGACACAGTCATCTTTGCTACCGGTCAGTGGACAGACCTTTCCGCGGATGCCGGACTGGCGCAGGGGCGTGCAAACAGCATTGTGGTGGATGCGGACCTTAAGACCAGCGTTGAAGGCATCTTCGCGGCAGGTGACACTACCTATGGAACAAAATCAGTGATCCAGGCCATTGCGTCCGGCCGTGACGCGGCTGTGGCCATTGATAAATATCTCGGCGG
Source organism: Lachnospiraceae bacterium (assembly GCA_015057955.1). Lineage (GTDB taxonomy): Bacteria > Bacillota > Clostridia > Lachnospirales > Lachnospiraceae > RGIG5612. Next base: position 16,437 of record SVDE01000030.1, read on the forward strand.
GGACGGGGACATTTCAGAGACATTTGCACCTGAACAGTTCAAGGATCCTGCGATCGGCAAAGAGGAAGGGTTCGGTTATCTGAAAGCCGTCGGCAAGGATATACTTCCTGTTACAGAAAGACAGGATAACTTCAAGCAGTTCGATCTCGGCATCTGCGAAGGAAATATCTGCGGCGAGACAAGCCGCTGCCTGCAGTGTGACCTGCGTCTCATGATACATCCGGCAAGGCTCTGGACACAGTATTCCGAAGGGAAGGAGGCTGCACAGTCATGATCACAAGAGAAGAAATATACGCAAAAGCAGAAGGACTTCTGGAGTTTGGTATCGAAAGGGAGCCTGTCACTGAAAAGTGGAACCGGGTAAATGAAGAAAGAGCATTCTGGCAGAATCCCATCCACGCCGTAGCGGCGCTGAATAATGGTGATCTGGACCATGCGCTCCTGGCACTGCTGAAAGAGAATACCGATAAGGTCTTTGATGGGCTTGACGTGGCAGCTGCGGCAATTGATGCCGACGCAAAGCTGCTGTACGTCCCGGAAGGCGAAGAGGCGCTGGCTGAGGAGATTTCAGCGAAAGCTGCCGCGCGCGGGATCGAAGTACGGACCGGCATAGTAGACGTGCGCTACAGCCGCGGCGGGGCATTCCATCATTTTGAGACGCTGATCGCCCTTGCAGATATCCTGGAAGGCACATATGAACCGGCAGCTTACATGGCTGTCCGCGCAGGCGGAAAGACCGGTGGTCTTATCCGCGCGGAGTATGGCACAAAGCTGGCTGATGTGATCACGCAGGCAGGAGCAGATGCAGACGATATCCGCGCCATAGCGCTTGGCAATACACTGTATAAGCCGGAAGATGCGCTTGACATGGCCATCGAGGCTGATACGAACATCGGGAACGGTGTCATCACCCTCTATCCGAAGAACTGCTGCATGGTCCATGAGGCGGATGAGAATCTCGCGGCTTACAAAAAGGCCAGCTGCGGGAAGTGCACGTTCTGCAGGGAAGGACTGATCCAGCTGAAAGCGAACACAGCCGAGATCACCGGCGGCCAGGGCCGGAAGGGCTGCACGGCCATGATGGAAGAGATCGGGGAAGCCATGACATTTTCAGGCCAGTGCACCATCGGGAAAACCGCGGCAGACTTTACACTGGGGACGCTGAAACTCTTCCCGGAGGAATACGAAGACCATATCAGGAAGAAAAAATGCGCGAACAACGTATGCCAGGCATTCAGCACGATCTATATCGATCCGAATGAGTGCCAGGGCTGCGAGGACTGTATCGATGTATGTCCCGCAGACGCTATCGAAGGCAAGAAAGGCTACATCCACATGATCGATGAATATGAATGCACAAAGTGCAAAAAGTGCATCGAAGCCTGCGAATATGAGGCCATCATACTTACGACCGGCAGGGTTCCGAAGCTGCCGGAAAGGCTTGTTAAAGTAGGAAGATTCAGAAAGCATTAAAAGATGATAAAATATATTTAAAGCCTAAGAATTTAATGGAGGAATGTATGATTTTCTGATTCTTGATGATCATACAGATAAGATTATGGGAAAACCTAGTATTTATCCTACAGGCGTAACAATCTACGATAAGGAAAAAGCATACAACGGATACACCGTTTATAATTCTGAATATGGCGCAGCAGTGATCGACATGAACGGAAGGCTGGTAAAAGTCTGGGAAGGAGTGGAGACACCTCTGAAACCCATGCCGGACGGAAACATCATGGGATCTTTGGGGCAGATACCGGGCCCGCCCGGAGCTGCCAGTAAACGTCATTTATTCCAGCTTGACTGGAACGGCAAAGTTGTCTGGCATTTTACAAATAATAAAAAAGTAAAAACAAAAGACGGCGAAGAATACATGGCCAGTGCGCATCATCATGACTTTGAACGGGAAGGCTGCTCTCCGGGTTACTACACACCTGTTTGTGAACCTATGCTTAAGGGCGGGAAAACACTGATCCTGACACATAACCGCAAATATGATCTGGCAATTTCTGACAAGTCGATCCTGGATGAAAGGATCATTGAAGTGGAAGAAGACGGAAGGATCATCTGGGAGTGGAATTCCTGCGACCATGTAGATGAATTCGGTCTGGATGAGGCAGCCAGAAAAGCCATCTTCGCCTATCCGGCGGTTTCAGGAGACTGGATCCATATTAATTCGATAGCCGCTTTAGGACCTAATCAGTATTATGATGCAGGTGATCTCCGCTTTGCACCTGAGAATATTATCTGCAGTTCCAAGCAGCTTAGCATTATTTTTATCATCGAGAAAGCCACAGGAAAAGTGGTATGGCGTACAGGACCCAATTATAATGAGACTCCTGAGATGCGCAAACTTGGGCAGATCATAGGTCAGCATTGTGTCCATATGATCCCGAAGGGACTTCCCGGCGAAGGGCATATCATGGTTTTTGATAACGGTGCGTTTGGCGGGTATGGTTCTCCCACAGGGTGTGCTCCGACAGGGATCGATATACACAGAAGGCATTATTCCAGAGTGATAGAATTTGATCCGGTGACACTGGAGATAGTCTGGGAGTATTCCAAAGCCATAAAGCATGGCGAAAGAGTCATGGAGCTTGGCGCAGGAGCTTTCAGCAGCTCATATATCAGTTCCGCACAGCGTCTTCCGAACGGCAATACATTGATTGACAGTGGGGCAGACGGAATATTCATTGAAGTAACTCATGAAAAGGAGATAGTCTGGGAGTTTGTAAATCCGATACCCAATCCACATCTTCCGGATGTTCTTCAGTTATTTGTATACAGGGCATACCGTATCCCCTATGAATGGATCCCGCAGCTGGAAAAACCGGAAGAGATTTCTGTTCAGCCTGTTAATATTTCAGAATTCAGGGTACCCGGTTCATTCCCGCTTGGAGATAAGGAATCCGTATCAACAAAATTTAATTTCTAACGTTTTTCGTGTTCATCAAAAAAATCCTGATTACGCTCTTATGCGCGATCAGGATTTTTTTATCAAGTTCTATGAGCAGTTCTTATACTTCCTGCAGAAATACACGCTCGTTTCCATCAAAATGCGGCTCAAGCAGCGGCTTAAAGTCTGAAAAGGCTTTGGTTTTTGTTACTGCCATGGCAGTTTCCTGATCAGGCCAGATCTGGAAATTAATGACATCATTGCTGTTTAAAACATCATAAACCTTGGCTTCAAGACAACCTGCACCATCTACCAGAGCAGCGCTGAAATCACGGCTGACAGCAATGTATTCCGCCTTATGTCCGGGCTTTACATGATTGGTTATAATACATGTT
>SVDE01000030.1:19740-24024 GCA_015057955.1 Lachnospiraceae bacterium
TTAATCCCATAATAGCAGCCTGACGTTCCCGCTGGGCAATCGCTTTCAGCTTACCCCAGGCATGGCTGAACAGCATGCTGTAGGCTTCACAGAAATAGTTGCTTTCAGGCAGGCCATCGTGGAATATGCGGTCTCTTCTGCATCCTCCACGGCAGGCTGTGATGTAAGTACAGTTACGGCAGACTTCAGGCAGTGGGATGCTTTCACGCAGAAAAGGCTCTCCACATTGCTGCAGTTCTTCTAATGTTCTGTCCTGGATCATTCCCAGTTTCCGTTCCTCGGTAACATAGAAATCGCAAGGGTAGGCTGAACCGTCAGCCTCTATCACGAGATAAGCCCCACAGTGTCCGGTGGACATACAGGTACTTACCTGCATGCCGGCAAGATTGTGAACCCAGTCATCAAACTGGCGGATACTGACATATTTACCTGCTGTCATGTCCCGGAACCAGCAGTCAAAGAGCTCGCATAAGAATTGTCCGTACCGCTCCGGGCTAAGTGAATGATCCTCAGCGCCTCTCTCTTTATCGAGAGGGTCAAGGCATGCTATAAACTGCAGATAGTCAGCACCAAGCCTTTTCAGATGGCTGTAGACCTGTGAAGCATGGCGGGCAGTGCTCCTGCTTACAACCGTAAGAATATTTGTATCCACGCCTGCCTTTTGCAGCAGTTTCCATGTGCGCTCGATCCTGGAATAGGTTCCCTTTCCCGCCGGATCCAGCCGCAGAGAGTCATGGTATTGTTTGGGACCGTCCATGGACAAGCCAACTAAAAATCTATTCTCCTTTAAGAATTCAGCCCATTCTTCGTCAATGACAATGCCATTTGTCTGAATGCCCCATGAAACAGACTGACCCGCTTTGCGGCATTTTTCAGTTTCTTCCACGAAATGCCGGAAGAAATCCAATCCTGCCAATGTGGGCTCGCCACCTTGGAAATTGAACTGTATCTGGTTCTCAGTTTCTTCTGTCGCGCGATGGATCAGACAGTCAGCGGTCTCGCGGGACATCAGGCCGAAATTCCCTGCTCCGTATTGTTCCAGATCGTGATAGAAACAGTATTTGCATCTGAGATTGCAGAGTCCCGACGCCGGCTTGATCAATAGACTCAGTGTTTTCATGGGTATTTCCTCCTCAGCCCTTATGCAGCCAGAGCTAAGGTATATCTTATCGCATTGTAAAGGTCTATGGCAATTATTATCAGCAGCAGTATTTTCAAAAGCTTTTCAACACCCTTGTTATCGATGCGTTTGGAAATGGCTGCACCTATGAAGGCACTGGCTACGCCGCCGCACATCATGGCGATCAGATTCAGCCAGGAAAAATCGGGTACAGACTTAGTGGCCACAGAGGTTATAATGCTGGCTAACTGAGAAAAGATGATGATGTATAGTGAGTTCTTTGCTGCCTGCTTTGCATCCATGGAAAAGAAGAAAAACAGGACCGCCACATTGCTGGTTCCCCCTCCTATCCCAAGGAATGAGGAGATAATGCCTAAAAAGACGCCGGTGATCGCAATCGCAAGAGGATTGGTCAAGTGTTTGGAAGGTAGTCTGTCCTTAAAACACACATAAAGGAATACGCCGGTGGTTATGATCGTAAGAACGATAGCCTGTACAGAGCCCAGGAGTTTTTCGCTTCCTACCCCGCCGCGGATTTGTTCAAACAGCCATTTCCCGATCAGACCGCCTATGACCGCGCCAATGGCAAGAATGGTGCTGGTCTTAACTTCAAGCTTCACTCCGTTTTTGCGGCCGCGGAGCAGAGAACATACTGCCATGACCAGAACCGTGCAGCCGGAACAAAAGCTTACTGTGGAGACCGGCATAATGCCGATCATATCGAGTACGGGTTTGATTATGACGCCGCCTCCGGCTCCGACTATGGAGCCGACTGTTGAAGCAACAAGGCATATGAAAAATAAAAGTACTGCAATACCCAAAGTGAAAAATCTCCTTTCTTATCGTCCGGTTATTGGAACTACATCTGCCGTATGTATCAACCAGCTGAGCATCCGTTGCTCCAGAACAGTCTGAAGACGTTCAATTTCCGGCCTTCCGTAGAGGTTTTCCATCTCCAAGGGATCTTTCTCAAGGTCGTATAGTTCGTTCTGTCCGTTGGTACGGACAACCAGTTTCCAGTTCTTATATCTCTGCATTGTTACCCTGCAGACTGTGTCAGGCTCTTCCTGCTGCTGGGTTACTTTCGGATAGTAATCTGTACCTTCCGGAATAGGGAATTCCAAAGGTGTACCATAGAAGCAGACAGGTTCGAAACACCAAGGTTCATGAGTATCATAGCCTCCCTCAGTGTAGACAGCACGCTCTGCATCACCTGGTTCTCCCTCGATCTGCGGCTTTAATGAGACGCCGAACTGAAGGTAATCCAATTTGACATTTTCATAATCCAGAATTGTAGGCAGCATGTCGAAAGATTGTACAGGTGTAGAAATACGCAGACCTTCAGGGGCACCGGGGCGCCTGATGATAAGCGGGACCCGGGTGACCATGTCACTCATCTCTGACGGCCATTTTTCCAGCTGCAAGGCATCTCCTGCATAGTCGCCGTGATCAGAGCAGAAAAGGATTGTAGTATCGTCATATATACCCTGTTCCTTAAGTGCGTTGACAATCCGGCCAACGAGCTCATCAATATAGGAGATCATGCCGAGATAAACAGCGTTGATCTTTCGGTAGATTGAATCAGGCTTGTCTTCCATCTCCCTGAATCTGCGGAGCGCCGAATAAAAATCAGGTTTGCCCTCCATCCATTCAGCGCCGCGCAGCGGCAGGCTATCCGGATCATACATGTTGTACCATGACTCCGGAGCAGTGTACGGGGGGTGCGGGAAGAGCCATGAAACCATAAGACAGAAAGGCTTTTCTGCATGTGCATTGCGTTTGATAAAATTCACGGCGTCTTCAGTACTGAGCGCGTCACCAAGTTCAGGTTCCCGTGCATCTTCCACCGGCGGATAGAGCATGGAGTATCTGGCTTCGGGAATCGCATTCAGTTCTTTTGTCACATCCCTACGATAAAACGGAAGCATCTCTGAAAAGACTTTTGGCATGTCGGGATAGTCAAACCAGTCATCCTTGGCTGCGTGTGCGGTGGTGAAACCTGCCTCGCGCAGCGGGACAAAAAAGTTGGGATGTTCGGCCTTGATGGGATGATAAGTTCTCCTGCCATCCACATGCGGATACCAGCCGCTGGCGATACAGCACCGGGCAGGGCCGCAAACAGGATGCGGGGTATAAGCCGCCTCAAACAGCGCGCCTTCTGCAGCCAGTGCATCGATATTCGGAGTTTTAACAACAGGATGTCCGTAACATCCAAGACTTTCGGCTCTGAGTTCATCCGGGAACAGGATCACATAGTTCATTTTTTTCCTCCATTGTTTATCTTAATTCGTCCAAACGAGGCCATTCTCCCTCTGTATTCTTTTGGGGAGTACCGGGAGTGGTACGGCCCGCATCAATCTGACGAAGCAATTCAGCTTTCATTTCTGCCACTATCTCAGGGTGAAATTCAGCTACATTGGTCGTTTCTGTCTTGTCCACGCTCATGTCATAAAGCTGATATGGCACTGTTTCTGAACAGGTAGGTTCCTTAACCTGCCTGAAGCCGGGCAGACCATTATGTGCGCAGAGTTCGAGCTTCCATTGTTTGTTACGGATGGAAAAGTAACCTGCACCTGAATGGTGGATCACATTCTCGCGGACTGAGCAGCTCTGATCATCCAGCATAGGAAGCAACGAAAAACTGTCCTCGCCTGCATTTTCAGGAACAGAAACTCCCAGTAAATCCGCGAAGGTGCGGAAGAAATCGCTCAGACACATAATGGACTTTGTGCTCTTATTTTCATTGAACCGGGCTGGCCAGGACATGATACAGGGTTCTCTGTGGCCACCTTCCCAAATATCACCCTTCTTTCCACGATATCCTCCGCTCGGATCGTGACCATGTGACTTAAGGAACGGATAGTCTGCAACACCGCTGCAGCCGTTGTCACTGGTGAAAATGAATATAGTATTTTCCCAGATTCCTTTTTCCTTAAGTTTTGCAGTGATCTCTCCTACCATGCCGTCTACCTGCAGCACGACATCCGCATAAAGATTCAGGCCGCTCTTTCCTTCATATTCTGCAGAAGGCATCAAAGGACCATGTACCGCAGGAGTAGGGTAGTAGATAAAGAAAGGTTCATCCGCATGCTCGTCAATGAGAGAGAGAACCTTCTCCTGAGTCCTGGGAAGGACTTCGCGAGGATCAAAACCGGTGGCTGCAG
>SVDE01000031.1 GCA_015057955.1 Lachnospiraceae bacterium
AAATGGAACTTTATCAGCTGGATTTTTTTAGAGTGTTATGCAAACACGGCAATTTCACGAGCGCCTCAGAGGAGCTCAGTGTTACACAGCCGGCTGTTTCTACTGCTGTTAAAAAACTGGAGGAAGAACTCGGAAAGTCGCTTATTGACAGAAATGACAAGGGATTTGCCCTTACAAGAGCCGGAGAGATCGTTCTTGGGCATGCAGTCAATATACATAACGAGATCTCCGCGATGGGAAGTGAACTGGATTCAGGATCGTTAAGGACCAAAGAGACCATAAGATTCGCTGCGCCATTTACCATGTGCCCGGAGTTTCTCATATCCGATCTTATCAATGATTTCATGGTCACCCATATGGACATAACTCTGAATGTTTTTCAGAAAGGCCATGCGGCCATTGTTGAGGGACTTGCAAATCATAGCCTTGAAATAGGCATTTTCAGCAAGGACATGGTCAGCCCCATACTGGATTGCAGGGACTTTATATCCGTAGAACTTGTTGCGGCATTTTCTGCCGATCACAGGTTTAATGAAGCAGAAAAGATAACACCGCAGATGATGGATGGCGAAACGCTGATCCTTTCAAAAGTCTCTAACAGGGTACCGGGATATATCAGAGGATATTTTGAGAAGAATAACAGTTCACCCGAGGTTAAGTACTTCAAGGTGATCCCTCCTGAATGCGTCAGACTCGCAGGACAGGGAAAGGGAATAGCTTTTGTTCCTGAAAGGATCGCCGGAGATCATTATGCCCACATGGATCCTCCTCTCATCTGCGATCTGGTGGTCGGATGGAACAAACGGGAGATGCCTACAAGGGAGATGATGACGCTTGTAGACTACATCTGCGGGCATGAGGCTGCGCGGGCAGATAATTAAAAATTATGAACACATAACTATGTTTAATTTGCCTAAGAATGTGACTTGCTGATATTATTTTTTTGTAAGTAATATCAGCATTTTTTATTAATATCAGTAAAGGAGATAATAAATGAGCAAGATCGGCAGATGGGTCGTTGACTGTCACATTCACTGCGGCAAAAAAGACACGACCAGCAAGAACGCAACTTACGACGGAGTTTACCGTGAGGTAGAGTCCATGGACAACTCAGGCGAGGCCCTGTTCGACATGGATGCCTATGGCGTAGACATGGGTATTCTTCTTCCGAGCTTTATCGGAACCCACAGCTCAGAGTACGCTGCTATCTGCAAGAGGAATCCTACAAGATTCCGTACCTGTGCAGTTGAGACAGAACTCAGGCTTGCCTGCACAAAGGGCAAGGATACATGGACTATCGAGAAGGCTCTCAAGGAGCATGAGGAGTATTTCTCAGGTCCGGACAAAGAGTGGTTCGTCGGTATCGGTGAGTTCTCACCCGGATCAATGGGTGTTATCCGTAACCGCCCTACAAAGCTTGAAAGATTCAAAGAGTGGTGCCAGATAGCTGAATTCTGCATTAACTATGACATCCCTTGCTATACACATGAGTTCACTTCCTACTGCATGGAAGAGCATCTCACAATGATCGCTAACGTATGCACAAAATATCCTGCATTCAAAGTGATCATCGCTCACGGCGGCGGAAGCGCTGAAGATGATATCAAGAAGGCTGTTGCTCTTGCACGTAACTTCGAGAACATTTATCTTGAGACCGGTTACTGGAGAGCTGAGTACTATGAGCACGCTCTCATCGATCCCGATCTTGGCGCAGCTAAGCTCCTCTGGGGCGGCGGCGACACAGGCAGCCATATCTGGTATCCGATGATCAGAAAAGGCGCTGTACGTGCTGAGAAGACTCTCGTATACAACAACAGGAGCAACTGGATCTGGTCAGGACAGAAGTCTGTTGACTACCAGCCTGACTTCCTTGGATGGGCAACACATCAGATCCACAGACTGAAAGACATGGATCTGTGCACACAGGATGAGATCAACCTCATGGTTGGTGGAAATGCAGCACGTCTGTACAAACTTCCTATTCCTAAGAACTGCACATTTGCTGCTAACCGTCCTGACCTCAACATCATGCCGAGGGAGATCCTCAATGATCCTGTTCCGACTACAAGAACACAGTTCCTGTGGCCTGAAGGATGCGAGTATGTAGCAGGAGCACACACTATCATCTGATAGAAACCAAATAATCATCCGCCGGGCGGCAAATGCTGTCCGGCGGTTAAGCACGTTAAAGAAAGGAAAGAAAAAATGGCAAGAGTTACTTATAAGACAGAAGTCATGGGCGAGACATGGTACATGACAGATTATCCCCGTATCCAGTTTGATGATTCACCGATCGGACAGCTGAAGAGGAGAGTATGGGAAGCTTCAGAGGAAGAGATCGACGAGATCCTCAAGAAGTATGACCTTCCTGCTGAGTCAGAGCTCGGAAAAGCAGGATGCTACATCCAGAATTCACCCCGCCATATCGCAATGGAGAAGAGACGCAAGAACGATGTTGTCCTTATCCCAATCGGAACAACCGAGAACCATGGTATCCACAATCCTTCAGGACTTGATACCTACATGGTTACACAGATCTGCGAAGGCGTACGCCGTTGGACTGCAAAGCAGGGCCGCGAGGTAGCACTTGCACTTCCTCCTCTTAACTATGGCGGACATCCTTACCATCATGTTGCAATGCCCGGAACATACATGGTTTCTGAGGAAGTTGTCAAAGAGACACTTATCTATGTAATGCTCGGACTGTGGGATGACGGTTACAGAAAGTTCATCCTTGTAAATAACCATGGCCATAAGTGGATGCTCGAGGCTGCTGTTCAGGAATTCTTCAAGAGATATCAGCTTCCTGCCATTGTCAGCGAGCTTGAGTGGCATACAGCTATCAAGGAGTTCTGGATCCCGATCAACGAGCCGGATTCACTTACAACTCATTTCGTACATGCTGACGAGGCTGAGACAGCAGTTGCTAACTTCCTGTTCGGTGACATGGTTGACATGAGCGTATGCGTTGACGCTCAGCCTAAGGGACTTGCACTTGCAGGACATTATGACACTTCTGTCAGCTCAAAGGGTGCTCCTCACATCTGGTCAGAGGGTGAAGGCCACAACGTTATCGAGCGTTACGGCACACCTGAAGGCGTTGTCGGATATCCTTCAAGAGGTGATGCTTTCAAGGCTAAGAGACCTATCGCTGCCATCTGCGAGTACATCACTCTCATGATTGATGACATGCTTGAGCACTTCCCTGCAGGAACAGCTCCTATCGAGGGCTTCACCACCAGACCTGCAGAAGAAGTTGCAGGATGCTTCAAAGAGCCGCTCAGCGAGGGCTGGGTATCTGTTCACGAGCTTCCTAAGAGAGGTATCTTCAACAGATAATTTGTCGTTTGCCGGACATGATACCGGTCATAAAGATTTTAGGCAGGGGAACACGCAAGAGGTTCCCCTGTTTGATAATGAAAGGCAGGATTATTATGGGAGAGAAAATGCATGCAATAGTTTTACATGCTCCGAATGATTATTCATATGAAGAAGTTGACATTCCCGAGGTCGGAGAAGATGAAGTTCTTGTAAAAGTAAAGGCCATATCCATCTGCGGCTCAGACCCCAAGGTCTTTGACGGCGGATATTTAAGTATCGGCTGGCCGCCTTCATTTCCATTCACTCCGGGTCATGAGTTTTCGGGAGAAGTTGTAAAACTCGGAGCAAATGTCACAAAGTTCAAAGTAGGTGACAGAGTTGCAGGTGAGGCGCACTGCGGATGCGGCCACTGCGACAACTGCAAAAAAGGAATGTACAATCTGTGCCTCAATTACGGCAAAGTGGAAGAAGGACACCGTCACTACGGCTTTACTTACCGCGGAGCCTATGCAGATTACAATGCATACAATGTAAAGGCACTTACTAAAATACCCGATAACATCTCCTATGAGGAGGCATCACTTGCAGATACTGCAGGCACATCCCTGCAGGCGATCAGGCTGACCGGTATAGTTGAAGGCGGATATACCGTAGTCATAGGACCCGGCCCTATCGGAATGTTCTGCATGGAGATCGCAAAAGCCATGGGCAGCAAAACCATAATGGTAGGCCGCGGCAGAAGGCTTGAGATCGCCGGAGAGCTTGGCGCAGATTATCTTATCAACTTCGAAGAGGTTGATGATGTTGTCAAAGCTATCCGCGACATCACAGGCGGAGTAGGTGTCGATCAGGCGTTTGACGCTGCCGGCACAAAGGACTCACTTGCACAGTGCATTTACGCAACAAGAAAGAACGGACAGGTCGCATGTGTAGCACTTCCGACAGTAGATCTTCATGAGATCCCTGTAAAGACTATGGTAATGAACCAGATCCATGTTACAGGATCCCGTGCGAACCCTAACTGCTGCGAAGAAGTCCTGAAACTCATGTCTGAAGGAAAGATCAACGCAAAGGGAATGATAACTCATGTACTCCCGCTTTCTGACTTCCACCATGCAATGGAGGTGTTCACAAAGCGTCTTGAAGGAGCCATGAAAGTTGTTGTCTGCCCTGAACTCTAGGAGGCCGATTATGGATGAAGCTAAGATCAGAGAACTGAACAGAAAATGTCAGGAGATCAGATATCTTATCGTTGACACGATAGGAACGGTCGGAGTCGGCCATGTCGGCGGAAGCCTTTCTCCGGTTGAAGCGGTTGTGACACTGTACTATCACATAATGAACAACATTGACCCTTCAGATCCTAAGAAAGCGGGACGTGACAGGTTTGTCCTTTCCAAAGGACATGCAGGTCCGGTCTTGTATGCTGTCCTTGCTGACAAGGGGTATTTTGATAAGGAAATGCTCCATACAATGAACAAGCCTTATACCAAACTGCCAAGTCACGCAGACATGAAGCTTACGCCCGGTGTAGACATGACAGCAGGATCACTCGGACAGGGGCTTTCAGCAGCTGTAGGAATGGCCATAGGCTCAAAACTCGCCGATGACGGGGCATATATCTACGCTATGGTCGGTGACGGAGAAAGCCAGGAAGGCCAGATCTGGGAAGCAGCAATGTTCGCAGCACATGAAAAACTGGAAAGACTCATAGCATTTACTGATTACAACAAGGAACAGCTTGACGGATATGTAAATGAGATGAGCGGACTTGCTCCTCTTGCTGATAAATGGCGTGCTTTCGGCTGGTATGTACAGGAGATCGACGGCCATGATGTGGCTGCGATCGATGACGCTGTTTTGAAGGCAAAGGCTAATAAAGGATGTCCGTCAATGATCATCCTGAATACGAAAAAGGGCAAAGGCTATTCAAGAGCGGAGCAGACCCCTATCGGAAACCACAGCATGACATTTACCGAAGAAGAACACCAGGCAGCCATTGCCGAACTGAAAGGAGGTCTTGAAGGATGAATTTCGAACAGGCTTCTGTATTACCCATGAGGCAGGTTGCTGCTGACTGGCTGAAAGAAAAAATGGCTGAGGATGACAAGGTCATAGCGATAAATGCCGACCTTGGAAGCGCATGCGGCACACTGGGACTTGCGAAAGCATTTCCGGACAGAGTGTTTAATGTAGGCATAGCCGAGGCCAACATGGCAGGTGTGGCTGCGGGACTTGCGGCTTACGGATACAAGCCCTATATCTTCACATTTGCGCCTTTCGCTACAAGAAGGATAGCCGATCAGCTGGCAATATCCATTTCTTATGCAGGACTTAAGGTGGTCATAATCGGAACCGATCCCGGTGTTTCAGCGCAGATGAACGGCGGAACACACATGGGAGTTGAAGATACTGCCATCGTCAGGGCCATACCCGGGATAATGGTATTTGAACCCTCAGACTGCGGACAGTACGCAGTTGCGCTTGAGCAGATCGATGCGTATGACGGACCGGTGTTCATCCGCCAATTAAGGAAGATAACACCTCCTGTCTATAAACCTGTAGACGGAAAGGAATTTAACCTGTTAACAGCAGATCTTCTCAAAGAGGGAAGTGATGTATCACTTATCGCCTCGGGCGTTGAGATCGAACAGGCGATGAAAGCAGCAGATATCCTTGCCGCAGAAGGCATCAGCGCCGAAGTCATAGGCGTCCACACCGTGAAACCGCTTGATAAGGAGACCATCATCAAGTCTGTCAGAAAGACAGGCTGCGCCGTTGTGTGCGACAATCACAATGTAATCGGCGGTCTGTGCGGAGCAGTTGCTGAGACTCTGGCGCTTAACTGTCCTACGCCTCTTGAATTCATCGGATTCCAGGACTGCTTCGGCGCAGTCGGAAAGATGAGCGACCTCATGGAACGTTTTGAGATGAAGGATAAGCATATCGCAGGCGCTGCAAGAAAGGTGCTCACAAGGAAAAACTGATTAATTCCAACACGACATTTTGAGGGGATATGGAGCAAATCTGTTCCATATCCCTTTTGTCCCCCCTCGGGATCGACGAGTATTGGCTATATTAAATATTTATTAAAAAACTCTGCATTAGTTGAATTTTGCATAATATTATATTAAAATTGTTCAAAAATTTTGTTTTTAGCGGAAAGAGATAGAACATGAGTTCGAAAACAACATCCTATATCATTAAAAGGATCATTCTCGCGCTTGTAACCATCTGGGTTGTCATGACAGTAACTTTCTTTGTCATGCACTTTATCCCCGGTGGTCCATTTACGAGCGAAAAAGCTGTAAGCCCTTCCGTACAGGCTGCGATGGAGGCTAAATATGGTCTCGACAAACCGCTCCTTCAGCAGTACGCAACTTACATGAAGGGAATAATCACACAGTTTGACTTTGGTCCTTCGATCAAGCAGAAAGGCCGTCAGGTAGTTGATATCATATTTGACGGTTTCAGGACTTCATTTAAACTGGGCGTGCTTGCCGCTGCCTGGGGCGCAATGGCGGGAGTAGTTCTCGGTGCTGTTGCCGCTCTTAAGAGAAACACCGTGATCGACAGGATCATAATGGTGATCGCGACAGCATTCATCTCAATGCCCGGTTTTATTGTCGGTTCACTCATGCTGCTCGTCTTTGCAGTTCAGCTCAGATGGGTGCCTGCGAACGGATCGACTGCTGCTGGTCTTATCCTGCCTGTCATAGCGCTTGGTCTTTCGCCGATGGCAAATATCACGCGTCTTACAAGATCATCGATGCTCGATGTTCTCGGACAGGATTATATCAGGACTGCCAAGGCAAAAGGTGTATCCGGTACGAAGACGATATTCGGACATGCTCTCAAGAATGCCCTGATACCGGTCATTACATATATCGGACCGATGCTTGCCTATATAGTCACAGGATCCCTGGTCATTGAGCAGATATTTGCGGTTCCCGGCATAGGCAGGTATTTCGTTTCAAGTATCATCAACAGGGATTATCCGATGGTCATGGGAACTACCATCATCCTTGCGGTGCTGATAGTCATAATGAACCTTATAAGCGATATCCTTTATAAGGTAGTAGATCCAAGGATCGATTTTCAGTAGGAGGTTAGGGAAATGAGCATGTTTGATAAAAACCGTCCTTTTAGCCTCCAGGTTAATATGGACAATTTCCTCCCCGCCAGCGACGAGGAGAAGGAATACATGGTGCAGATGCGTCCGTCAACGACATTCTTCAAGGACGGAATGCGGCGTCTGCTCAAAAACAAGGTGGCGACTGTAAGCGCCATCGTGATAATCATCATCGCGCTTGCCGCGATATTCGTACCGATGTTCTGGCCGTACGGCTATGAGCAGCAGCTTGGAAATAAGCCCGGACAGGCCGTTGACGCAAGCTACGGAAACCTGAAGCCGTTCCAGTACGGAAAGACGGAACAGGAGCTGATGGCTGACGGAGAAGTCATATTCCCGCATATTTTCGGCACTGATGCACTGGGAAGAGATTATTTCATACGTATAATCTACGGAACCAGAGTATCTCTCGGCGTAGGTTTCTTCGCGAGCATAATAGTCCTTATCATAGGCTTTATAGTTGGATCCATCTCCGGCTATGCAGGCGGAAAAGTTGACATAATCATAATGAGGGTGGTCGATGTATTCTATTCGCTTCCCGACATGCTTATGATCATTCTGCTTTCGGTCGTTCTTAAGGACGCATTGGCCGCCGCCATTAAGGGAACATTCCTGGAGAGCCTGGGAAGCAACATGATATCACTGTTCATAGTGTTCGGTGTGCTTTACTGGGTCAGCATGGCAAGACAGATCCGCGGCCAGATCCTTTCTCTTAAAGAGCAGGAGTATGTTCTTGCTGCAAGGACAGCCGGCGCTAAGGGCAAATGGATCATCATGAAGCATCTGTTCCCGAACTGTATAGGAATCATAGTGGTATACACAGCCCTTCAGATCCCGAGCGCGATCTTTACTGAAAGCTATCTTTCATTCCTGGGACTTGGTGTTAACGCTCCTATGCCTTCACTCGGATCACTTGCATCTGACGCTCTTAACGGACTCAGCAGCTATGGATACCGTCTGGTCATCCCCGCTGTCGTAATATCACTCATTGTTCTGTCGCTCAATCTTTTCGGCGACGGCTTAAGGGATGCATTCGATCCCAAGCTGAATAATTAAGGGGAGGAGAGAAATGGAAAGATTACTTGAAGTTAAAAATCTCAGGACCTCCTTCTTTACAGATGCCGGTGAGGTAAAAGCGGTAAATAATGTTTCATTTTCACTTGATGAGGGCAAGGTCCTCGGTATAGTGGGAGAGTCAGGTTCCGGAAAGTCGGTGACCGCATATTCCGTCATGCAGATACTTGCGCCTACAGGCAAGATCGTCGGCGGTTCAGTTAAGTACAGGGGAGAGGAACTGGTCGGTATCTCTGAGAAGAGGATGAAAGAGATCCGCGGAAATAAGATATCTATCATTTTCCAGGATCCCATGACCTCCATGAATCCGACACTGACTGTCGGACACCAGATCGAGGAAGCGATCCTTCTCCATACAAACAGGACAAAGGCACAGGCCAAAGAGCGTGCTATCGAGATGCTGAGGCTGTGCAATGTAAATGAGCCGGAGAAAAGAGTAAAACAGTATCCGTTCGAGCTTTCAGGCGGCATGAGACAGCGTGCCATGATCGCAATGGCGCTTGCGTGCGAGCCGGACATCCTCATAGCAGATGAGCCTACAACCGCGCTTGACGTTACTATCCAGGCGCAGATCCTTGACCTGATGAAATCCCTTCAGAAGGAACTGGGAATGGCGATCATCATGATCACTCATGACCTTGGTGTCATAGCTCAGCTGTGCGATGAAGTAATAGTAATGTACGCCGGCGGTATCTGCGAGCAGGGTACAGCGGATGAGATATTCTACAATCCCAAACATGAGTATACCAAAGGTCTGATGAGATCGATCCCGACTGCCGATTCTGATGGCAAGAAACTTCAGCCGATAACCGGTACGCCAATTGACCTTCTTAACATGCCTAAGGGATGCCCGTTTGCTCCGAGATGTGAAAATGCTCTTAAGATATGCATAAAGGAGAAGCCGGAGAGGATAGTGATCAATGAGGATCACGCATCTACATGCTGGATGAACATAAAAGACCGTCTCGAGAGCGATACACTTGCTCAGGACGATGTGTCTGATGAAATGAAGGAGGTGCTCTGCAATGGATGAGAGAAAAACATTGGTAGACGTACAGCATCTCAAGGAATACTTCAACATTAACATGGGAATGTTCAAGTCACGCCCGCTTAAAGCAGTCGATGATGTTTCATTCCAGATAAAAAGAGGCGAGACTCTCGGACTTGTCGGAGAGTCAGGATGCGGAAAGACAACGGTCGGACGTACTCTTCTGCATCTGTATCAGCCGACAAGCGGCAAAGTAATCTATGATGGCGCTGAGATAAAGACAAAAGCATCTATCAGGGAGTTCAGAAAGAAAGCCACAATGGTGTTCCAGGATCCGTACTCTTCGCTGAATCCCAGGATGACGGTCACAGACATCATAGCAGAGCCTCTTGACATCCATAAACTCTGCAGAAACAAGAAAGAGCGCAAAGACAGAGTACTTGAGCTCATGGGATATGTCGGACTTAACTCAGAGCATGCTAACAGATATGCTCATGAGTTTTCAGGAGGACAGAGACAGCGTATCGGTATCGCAAGATCACTTGCTGTAAACCCCGAGTTCATCGTCTGCGACGAACCTGTATCGGCTCTCGACGTCAGCATACAGGCGCAGGTCATCAACATGTTTGATGAACTGCAGGAAAAGCTTGGGCTTACTTATCTTTTCATCGCGCATGATCTGCTGGTAGTTAAGCACATCTCAGACCGTATCGCCGTTATGTACCTCGGAAGGATGGTTGAGATGGGAGAAGCAGATGAGATCTACAATCATCCGCTTCATCCGTACAGCCAGTCCCTTCTGTCATCGGTTCCAGTACCGGATCCGAAGATCGCCAGGGCTAACAAGCGTATAGTGCTTGAAGGTGATATACCGAGTCCGCTGAACGCGCCTTCCGGCTGTCCGTTCAGAACGAGATGCAGATATGCCACGGACGCTTGTTCTGAGAGCATGCCGGAGTTTAACGAGGTCAAACCCGGACATTTCGTTGCCTGCCACAGGGTTAACGAGATCAATTAAGTTCATTACACGGCCAAAGGGAACTGTGAGCTGTACAAGCCCCGGCTCCCTCTGGCCGCGAAGTGATAAAAACAATGATGCAGTATCATTTGGCAAAATTCCCGGTCTCATTTTTACCGGGCAAAAGAGAGGAGAAAAAAATGAAAAAATTTGTTGCACTTCTGCTTGCAGCTGTTATGGTTCTCAGCCTTGCAGCATGCGGCGGTAATGGCGGAAACGGCGGCGGAAGCTCAGCTGACAAGACATCTATCAATGTCTGCATAGCTTCTGAGCCCCAGTCACTTGATCCGGCTCTTAACTCAGCTGTTGACGGTGCTACAATGCTCGTTCACCTGTTCTCAGGTCTTGCAAAATGGACCAAGAACGGCGATGCTTACGAGATCGTAGCTGACATGGCTGAAGAGCTCGTTGATCCTGTTGACAACGGTGATGGAACATTCACTTATACTTATAAGATCCGTGACGCAAAATGGTCTGACGGCGAGCCCGTTAAGGCTGCTGATTTCGAATATGGCTGGAAGAGAGCTACATCTGCTGAGATCTCTGCTGACTACTACTACATGTTCGAATATGTTGACGGATTCGAAGAGCTGCCTGCACTTGCAGACAACAAGCTCAATGTCAAAGCTGTTGATGACAAGACTCTTGAAGTTACCACTACTGGCCAGTATCCTTTCTGGAATGAGCTTCTTGCATTCCCGACATACTTCCCTGTAAGAGAAGACAAGGTCGATGATGAAGGAACATGGGCTACAGATCCTTCAACATATGTCAGCAACGGTATGTACACCCTTGCAAGCTGGGAGCACAACTCACTCATCACACTTGAGAAGAACCCGAACCATCCGGATGCTGATGAAGTAACAATGGATGTTATCAACTTCTATCTCAGCGATGATGCAAACAACATGCTCTCCAACTTCAAGAACGGCGACTGGCTGCTCATTGACGACGTTCCTACAAACGAGATCGCTACTCTTAAGGAAGAGTATCCTACAGAGTTCAAGGTTGATGGACAGATTGGTACATACTATGTATGCTGGAACATCAACGAAGACATCTCACCTGCAGGAAAAGAGCTTTCAGAGCAGGATAAGGCTAAGATCCGTAATGCTATCGCACTTCTGTTCGACCGTAACTATATCGTAGAAGAGATCGGACAGGCAGGACAGGTTCCCGCTTCTTCATTCGTAGCCATGGGTATCACAGAGCCTGACGGAGATCAGTTCTATCAGCAGGCAGGCGGCGGCCCCGGTTTCGATTACGGATACTATGCAGTTGACAAGGACAGCATGCAGTCAAATCTTGACCTGGCTATGGACATCCTTGACGACTACTACACAGTACAGGATGGCAAGCTTACAGACTTCCCTGTCATGACATACCTCTACAATACTTCAGAAGGCCACAAGGCTATCGGCGAGTATCTGCAGAGCTGCCTTGCTAACATCGGTATCACAATGAACCTTGAGAATCAGGAGTGGGCTACATTCCTTGAGACACGTAAGAATGGTGATTACTCAATCGCTCGTAACGGCTGGCTGGCTGACTACAACGATGCAATCTCCTTCCTTGACATGTGGACAAGCGGATCAGGAAACAACGATGTTCAGTTCGGTAAGGGCGACCATGCAAAAGAGGCTATATATGACCTTGACCTTTCAGGCGTTAAAGGCTATGAGGACAAGGGCGGCAGCGGAACATGGGCTGACACTTATGACAAGGTTATTGGCTACATCAAGACCGAGCAGGATCTTGACGTTCGTAACGACCTTATGCACTGCGCAGAAGATCTTCTTATGACCACAGGATGCATCTGCCCTCTGTACTACTACACAGATCTTTACATGCTCAGCGACAAGGTTAACGGATTCTTCGCTATGCCTCTTGGATACAAGTACTTCATGTACACAACTGTTTCTGAATAATAGGACGAACCGATATTGATCAAAAGCTGAAAATACTGCACCAAAAACGGAGGGGTCACGAAAGTGACCCCTCTTTTCATATTCCGGGTTTTATGAGCCGCATTGTACAAAATTTACGCTTGTGACCATAAATTCCGGCAGTCGTGTACAAAGTTTACGCTTGTGACCACAAATTCCGGCAGGCGTGTACAGAATTTACGCTTGTGACCACAAATTCCGGCGTTCGTGTACAAAATTTACGCTTGTGACCATAAATTCCGGCAGTCGTGTACAAAATTTACACTTGTGACCATAAGTCGATGGTCACAAGCGTAAAATCTGTACACACAACCGCGTAAAGATGGTCACAAGCGTAAAATCTGTACACAGTCAGGCTGAATGGTTACAAAAATGATGATATTTGATATAATCTTACAACAATAAACCATATCGGAGGGAACTGATGAGCAGAGTTATTCTGAAAAAGATAAGTATTATACAAATAGACTGTGATGCAGTGGTAAACCCGGCAAATACCTCGCTGAAAGCAGGAGGAGGCGTATGCGGGCTTATGTTTGAGGCTGCAGGTTATGAGGAACTTACAAAGGCATGCAAAAGGATAGGCGGTGTCAGAACCGGAGAGGCAGCCATTACTCCCGCGTTCAACATGAAGCAGAAGTATATCATCCATGCAGTTGGCCCAATATGGACAGGCGGGGAAAACGGAGAGGCATATCAGCTCAGGTCTGCATACAGGAGCGCGCTTGAACTGGCTGCACAGAACGGATGTAAGTCAATCGGATTCCCGCTGATATCCGCCGGGATCTATGGATATCCCATAGAAGGAGCCTGGAAGGCTGCTCTTGAAGAGGTGTATGAATTCCTTAAAGAGACCAGGGGAACCGAAATAAACATGGATATTTATTTCACATCCCTTGATGATGAGACGCTGTGGATCGGAAAAACCGAGCTGGACAGGCAGCAGGCACTGTTTGACGCCTGGTGCAGCAAGGCTGACATGACGCCTGACTCTTATGATGACGGTGAGGAGGATCTGTCAGGCATTTTCGAGAACAGGATCGATCCGGAACTTCAGAACATGGATCTGGAAGGAATGGCAAAAGAACCGGAAATAAGGGCAGCGGACGAATTTGTTTTCTTCTGGAATGATGACGAGGAAAACGGCTTCTTAAGCCAGTGGTATCATGCACAGATGTCTGTGGACGGAGTGCCTTATACAAGCTGTGAGCAGTACATGATGGCTAAAAAAGCTCTGGCGATGGAGGATGTAGAATATTACATACTGATCATGCACGAGAGCGATCCTGCGAAGATAAAAAAGCTCGGGCGTGAAATAAGGAACTTCGATACGGAAAAATGGAGCAGGATAGTTCCCAAGATAATCTATGAAGGCAATCTTGCCAAATTCAGCCAGAACGCAGACCTTAGGAACAAACTGTTTGAGACAGGGCATGCAACGCTTGCCGAGGCCAGCCCTGTTGATACAAAATACGGGATCGGCCTTGCGGCAGATGACCCTGAAGCCCGGATACCCTCAAAGTGGAAGGGTAATAATCTCATGGGCGAGACACTGATGCGGGTACGTGAGACACTTAGAAGATCTGAAGACGAATCATGAAAACAATCGGCATTATCGGCGGGGGTCTTTCGGGTCTGGCAGCAGGCGTATATGGCCAGAAAGCCGGATACAGGACGATCATATTTGAATTGAATCAGAACATCGGGGGATGCTGCTGTTCCTGGACGCGTGGTGATTATGCCATAGATAACTGCATCCATTGGCTGATGGGAACCAAAAAGGGCACAAAGCAGAACGATTTCTGGAGAGAGATAGGAGCCCTGTCTGATGATGTCCCGATATATGAACGAAACTCATTTTATTCTTCTGAGCTGGAAGGGAAAGTACTTACTCTCTGGCGCGATCCTGAAAGGTCCAGAAAAGAATTCCTTGAACACTCTCCGGCAGATGAAGAAGAAATAAACAGTTTTTTTGACTGCGTATTTACCTGCAGAACAGTGCTTGATTCAGCCCAGGGAACATTTGATCTTAAGGCTGTGCTGTCTGACATAAGCGCGGATGTATCCAAGGCAAAGGTTTTAAAGGACATACTCAGATACATAAAAAAGAACCTGAAACAATGGGCACCGGCATTTACAGATCCTCTTATCCGAAAGATGATACTGGATTTTTCCGCCGGTGAGTATGAAGCATTCTGGCTGGTACTGAGCTATGCCATGTTCACTTCCGGCGGTGCGGATGTTCCTGTCGGCGGTTCAGGGCAGATGTCAGAGCGCATTGCTGAGTATTATCTTTCCCTTGGAGGAGAGATCAGGTATGGGGCTGAAGCTGTAAAAGTGGAATTTGCCCCAACCAGTTCAGATACAGCCAGCGGCATCCGGTTTAAAGACGGAACTTTTGAAAAGGCAGATTATGTGATCTGCACGACTTCACTTCCGTATACATTTACAAACCTGCTGGATAAAAAATACGCACCCGCTGCGCTTAAAAGACTGGAAGATCATGAAAAGATCACAGCATACAGCGCATTCCAGTGTGCATTTGCGGTCGACGGTGAAATGAGCGAAATAGACGACCTTTTCTATTTCCAATGTGAGCCTTTTGAGATAGGCTGCAGCATGTACGACCGCATAGGCGTTAAAAACTACAGAAAGTTCGGAGAATTCATAGCACCTCCGGGAAAGACTGTTGTGCAGTGCATGTTCATACAGCACATAGATGATTTCCGGTTCTGGAGCGCTCTGTCAAAGGATCGCGAAAACTACAGTCAGCGTAAGAAAGAGACCGTAGATGCCATAATGGAAAGGATCATCAAACGCTTTCCGGAGTATGAGGGAAGGTTCCATCAGCTTGACTGCTGGACTCCGGCATCTTATGCCAATATCCTGAATGCGGCAAATGGGCAGTACATGAGATACATCACAAAGCCGCTAAGTACTTTAGCGATGATCTCACACGATCTTCCAAAAGTTAAAAATGTATTCATTGCGGGACATGCGCTGTTTTACCCAGGAGGGACGCCAATGGCTGCCTTTTCCGGCAAACACGTTATCTCAAGGATAAAAAAACATGATCAGAGAAATCAACAGAAAAATGATATCGGATGACAAGCTCTTTGGCGCTGAAGACTTTGCGCCTATTGGCTGCGGAGATTGTGACGGCTGCGGCGAGTGCTGCCGCGTCAGGGGACTTGGGCTCACGCTTGATCCATTTGATGTCAGGCTCCTTAAGAAAGCATTCAAAATGTCTTTCCAGCAGCTGATAAATGCGGGAATGATCGAACTGGTCCCGGTAGATGACATTGTGCTGCCCATGACAGGGAAAAAAGAGGGCAGTGAGGAATGTGTCTTCCTGGGAGCAGACGGCAGATGCAGCATACATAAGATAAGACCCGGTATATGCAGGATGTTCCCTCTGGCGAGGCTGTACCATAAAGACGGCAGTTTTTCCTATTTTGTCATGGAAGGTGAGTGCCCTTATACTGACGGGACACCCGTAAAGATCTCAGAGTGGATAGGATTTAAAGACATTGAACGCTATGAAAGCGAGGTCAGGTCATATCATGACAGGCTGACCGCTCTGCGCAGAGCGTGTAAAGAAACAGAAGATGAGGAACAGCTCATACATCTGAAGAGACAGTTCCTCATTGACAATTTTGTTAAAGACTGATCCCCGGTATTGAAAGGGGAGGACAGACGTTCTCTTCGCGTGCTACTACTGCGGCTGCCATGCGTGTTCCGACGCCGGCAGCTTCTTTTATTGTCTTTCCGAGTGAAAGGGCAACTGCTGTTCCTGCGAAAAAGGCATCTCCAGCACCGGTTGTATCCCTGACTTCAACAGTTTCGGGAGGACAGATACCGCACATGCCGCCGGTCTCAGCATATACTGATCCCTTTGAACCCATTGTGACTATCATGCGCTTAAGGCCGGACCTGCTGACCAATCCGGGCAAGACAGCAAGCATTTCTTCGGCTGAGAGGTCTTCCAACGGCTTATCAAAGAAGATCCCGGCTTCCTGCTGATTGCAGATAAAGCAGTCAGTCTTGAGAATGTTGTTTTTCATCTCAAGTGCTATGTTCATGTTTGAGATAACACCGTATATCTTAACAGAGTGGGCCTGAGCCTGTTCAAACACATAGTCAGCTATCCCGGTACCCATGTCGATCTCCAGCAGTATCCCGTCTGAGCCGGTAAATACCTCATCAGAATGTTCTTTAAGGATATCAAGTATGGGAGAAAGATCCGGACGGCGGGACAGATTTGCGTAAACATCGCCGTTATCGTCGAAGATCGCAAGCCAGGTGCCCATTCCGTCATCAGTGCGCTTTATAAGAGAAGTGTCAACGTTGTGGGCTTCAAGCCTTTTTATGATCGCGTCACCTGAACCGCCGGGATCAGCAAGAGAGATGAATCGCGGTTTCAGACCAATGCTGCCTATGTCTTCCGCAATGTTGCGGCCAACGCCGCCGTGAAATTCGATTATGCTCCCTGCATTCCGCCCTCTGGGGTCAAAAACGCCTTCAGGGTATCCCTTTATATCCAGATATATGGTGCCTATTACTGTAATGCTCATGTTATTCTCCGTTGCTTTTTTCATATGATAGCAGAGCAGGGTCATTTTTAAAACTGTAAATAAAAAGTGTCATGATTTCAAAAAATTGACAAATGTGTAACAATTCTGTTACAATGCGTTCTGTAATATCATGAAGAAGAATGTTTTATTGAAAATCTTCATATTATTTGCGGCTCTCACGCTTGTATTTTCACAGGCGGGAGCTGTTTTCGCGTCCGATGATGAGAGAGAATCCCTGGAGGAATATCTGGAAGAGTTAAAAGTCCAGATTGAGTCAGTCAACCAGAATCTGGACGACATCTATAACAGCATTAATGATGTAAATACCAGCATTTCCGACAACACTGCCCTGATCGATGAACTGACAGTCTCGCTTGACGAACAGAAAGCTGCCATGATGAAGCGTATCCAGTACATGTACGAAGCAGGATCGAACATGGATATTCTTCTGGCGCTGCTTACTTCCGATTCCATTTCTGATTCGCTCAATAAAGCT
The DNA here is from genome assembly GCA_015057955.1 of Lachnospiraceae bacterium. Lineage (GTDB taxonomy): Bacteria > Bacillota > Clostridia > Lachnospirales > Lachnospiraceae > RGIG5612. The sequence goes on from SVDE01000031.1 coordinate 17,550, forward strand.
GCATACATAAGCCAGATGGTCTCGTATGATAGAGAAATGCTGGAAAACTATGTTAATACCATAAATGCCATAAACGAGACCACAGCCGCTCTGGAAACGGAGCGGGAGGAGCTGATCGCGCTTAAGGAGAATTTTGAGAATGCAAAGTATGATTCCGCGCTCGCGATGGAACAGGCAACGGTCCGTCTTGCTGAGTATGATATTGAAGCCAGCCGCGTACAGGAAGTCATAGAGGAGTACATGGGTGTCGAGGAAGTGATCGAGATACCTGACCTAAGCGAGTATGATACCGGTGAGGAAACATCCGGAAATACTGAAGGCAATGGGGATGACAACGGCGATGTTTCCGTTACTGAACCTGAGCGCGAACCGGAGACAGAAGAGGAAACCACCACAGCTCCTCCTTCCGGTGATGACGGCGGAGATAACGGCGGTGATGACGGCGGAGACAATGGAGGCGACGGCGGCGGAGATAGCGGCGGCGAAGACAGCGGCGATGACGGCGGCAGTGGATATTATGTTCCTATCAGCACTTACAACTACAGTGAAGAGGAAATTTATGATATGGCCCGCGTCACCTATCTAGAGGACGGCTGTGTATATCCGGAAGGTTCATACCGCTCCGTATATCTGTGCGCGTGCGTTATATTAAACAGGGCAAATAACTGGTATGGAGGCTCGATAAGCGCTGCTATATATGCTTCCGGACAGTACGCCACAGCATATAAATATACCAGCTGGGGAGGAGGCCCCCTTGTCATCAATGACATTACCTGGCAAGCGGTCAATGACGCCCTGTCCAATTGTGATCCAAATCCTTATTACCAGTGCAACGGCCAGCATCTGGCCGGAGCAGGTCTGACCGAGTACTACAGAGACCCGGTGACAGATGAAGTGTTCTATTACCCTTACTGACAAAATGTAAAGAGATGCCGGACCTTAATGGTCCGGCTTTTTCAAATTATCTTGGGAAATGATCCGGATTGATGATATAATAAGCAAAATTATATGCATTCGATACGGTACGGGACTATGAAAGAGATAAATACAAAATTCGAAAATGATATTTTTACAGCTGTATTAAGCGGACACATCGACTCTTCAAATGCCGCGCAGGCAGAAGCGGAGATAAACGCAGCACTCACGGGACATGACGGCTGCCCGGTTGTGGTTGACGCAAAGGAACTTGAATATATTTCAAGCGCGGGACTGAGGGTCCTGCTCAGACTTAAAAAGGCTCATGATGACCTGAAGGTCGTCAATGTCAGTTCTGAAGTATATGAGACACTCAGCATGACAGGCTTCACTGAGATAATGGATGTCTCAAAGGCTTACAGGAAACTGTCTGTAGACGGATGCAAAGTGATCGGTCAAGGTGCTAACGGAAAAGTATACAGATACGATGCCGATACCATCATTAAGGTGTATTTTGATCCCGATTCGCTTCCCGACATACAAAGAGAAAGAGAACTTGCGAGGAAGGCATTTGTTCTGGGTATCCCCACGGCAATTTCATATGATGTTGTAATGGTAGGCGACGGATATGGTTCAGTATTTGAACTGCTGAGCGCATCTTCATTTGCCGAGATCGTACAGACACATCCCGAAAGGATCGATGAGATAGTGGGAATGTATGTCGACCTTCTGAAACAGATACATTCAACTGAGGTTACTCCCGGTGATCTTCCTGACATGAAAGAAAAAGTGCTAAGTTGGGCAGATTCCATTAAGGACATTCTGCCTTCGGCAGTTTACGGGAAACTTGTGTCCCTCATTAAGAATGTACCGGACAGAAATACAATGCTTCACGGTGACTATCACCTGAAGAATGTAATGCTTCAGAACGGTGAAGCTATCCTCATAGACATGGATACGCTCTGCTGCGGACATCCTGTCTTCGAATTTGCCACAGCATATCTTGCATATCTCGGATATTCGGAGCTGGATCATAATAACGTGAAGGAATTCCTTGGCATAGATTATGAATTGAGCGAGCAGATCTGGAATAAGATCATGAGGGCATATTTCGGTACGGACGACCAGGCTGTACTTGACGGATACTTGAGCAAGGCAAAGGTAGTCAGTTATGTCAGGATGCTTAGGCGCTTGATCAGGCATGACCCGGACAATGTACAGATGATAGATCATTGCATACGGGAACTGTGCAGTCTTGCAGACAAGACGGATTCACTGGAATTCTGACTGGAAAAACGGATAAAGATAAACTATACTTGTTTCATTAAGCAGGAGGTGTGCAAATATGAGCCTGAATATTGAAAAGAAAATAGATGAAGAGATCTGCGTCATCCTTACAGGCAGGCTCGACACTTCATCTTCGCCGGATCTTGAAAAGGAATTCGACAAGCTGATACCTCTTAAAAAGCCGATGACCGTTGACATGAAAGGCCTTGATTACATTTCTTCAGCCGGTCTCAGAGTGATCCTGATGGCTCAGAAAAACGTTAACGCGAACGGATCGTCACTGAAATTCGTAAATGCCAATGACATCATAATGGACATATTTGAAATGACCGGATTCATCGACATTTTGACAATCGAATAATTCCGAGTCTGATTACCTTAACAGATTATGCTGATGGCTTTCAGATCGAGTGCCTATACAGCACTCCAAGTATAGCCGGAAACTGCTATGCTTTCCGTGTTTGAGAAGGAATAGATGTTAAAAAGTGCTTTATTATTCCTGAAGCAGTTTTTGTATATAAAAGTTTTTTTTCGGACACAGAGATGTGTCCGATTTTTATAGTTATGGAATTTTTAGAAAAAGAAAAAGAACATTTTATAGATCTTTGGAATTCGAGAAAAAGCTCGGGAATGTCCCATACAAAAGAGGCTTGGGACAAAAGGTCATCCGGATGGGTCAGCAGTCTGAATGAAGAGAAGAATGTTGCTGAACGCAGTGAAAGAAGAGTGAGGGAGACTGCTGAGTTCCTAAGGAGCAGAGGAGTGCTTCAATCTTCAGATACGGTGATAGACATCGGATGCGGTCCAGGAAGGTTTGCCGCTGAATTTGCCAGAACAAGCGGAATGGTTTATGGGATAGACATTTCACCTCAGATGTGCTGTTACGGAGCAGAACATGCGTTATCCCTCGGACTTGATAATGTTAAATTCCTCCCCTGCGATTTTCAGAAAACGGATATTGATGAAATGGGATGGAGGGACAGATTTGATCTGGTCTTTTCATCGATCACACCTGCCATGAGCTCCTATGAAAGCCTGAGAAAATCGGAGAACATGAGCAGAAAGTACTGTTTTCAGAGCAACTATACAAAGGTAACGGATTCTCTTTGTGATGAGGTGCTTACTGAGGTGCTTCCACCGGAATTCAGGCCGACACCCAGAGAAATCAGAAGCTTTTATGTTTTATTTAACATTCTTCTCCTGGAAGGAAAATGTCCTGAGACCAGATATTACGCGGACATAGATGACCACAAGTTTTATGTTGATGATGCGTTTGTCGAAAAGACATTCAGATTTGCTCCAAAAGCACCGAAGGAACAGTATTTTGAGAAGGTCAGGGATGCAATCCTGAGAAGAGCAGACAGTGAAGGTTTTGTTGAAGTACATCGTGAATGGCATTACGGATGGATACTTTGGGATGTAAGAAACGGCAGATGAATGTGATGGCTACTGGCTGAATGCTGACGGATCGATACTTAAAATAATAGATCCTGCATATTAACTATTAATATTAATACTGTAATAATGATTCAGAGGTAGTATATGATCAATTCCACACTTTGTTACATAGAAAAAAACGGATGTTTCCTGATGCTTTTCAGGAATAAAAAGATAAATGACCCATGTGAAGGAAAATGGGTCGGCATAGGGGGTAAATTTGAGCCTGGTGAAGATGCCGATCAGTGTCTCCTTCGCGAAGTTTGGGAAGAGACGGGACTGAAGCTTACCGATTACCACTTCCATGGCATAGTACATTTTGTTTCAAATGAACTTGAGGATGAGGACATGTATCTTTATTCCGCCACAGGTTTTGAAGGAGAGGATCCCGCATCCGAACTCGGCAGCATTTTTGAATGCAGCGAAGGAGATCTGAAATGGATCCCCAAGGATAAGGTAACCTCCCTGAATCTCTGGGAAGGCGACAGATATTTTCTCGAACCGCTGATCAAAGGAGACGATAAAATAGAGATGACCTGCATCTATGAAGGCGATAAGCTGGTCGGACTTAAGTACTGATGAAGGAGTGAACATGAACGGAACACTGATCATAATAATAGTTGCTCTTGTAGTGATCGTGGCTGCAATACTGGTTATAGTCATCATGCAGAATTCAATGAGGAACATGTTCTCCATGATGAGAGATTCCCAGGAGCAGTTCAGGGATCATACGGCAGAGCAGATCAGACTGTACCAGAGCGCCAACGTTGAACAGGTAAAACTTCTTGCTGAAACGAACGAGAAAAAGCTTGAGGAAATGCGGCGGTCAGTTTCAGATGGACTGGATTCCATAAGAAGTGAGACCGACAGAAAACTGACTGAGATCAAGAGCACAGTTGATGAAAAACTCCAGACAACACTCGAGAGAAGGATAACAGAATCATTCAAGAATGTGAGCGACCAGCTCGAGCAGGTATATAAAGGCCTGGGTGAGATGCAGGCCCTGGCTAATGATGTCGGAGGATTGAAGAAGGTCCTTTCAGGCGTTAAGACACGCGGGATACTCGGGGAGGTCCAGCTTGCGGCCATTTTGGAGGAGATACTTGCGCCTGGGCAGTATGATACAAATGTCGCGACTGTACCTGGAAGCAGTGACAGAGTTGAATTTGCAGTCAGGCTTCCGGGAAGCGGTGATGAGTCCGTTGTATATCTGCCCATCGATTCAAAGTTCCCGGGCGAGAGATACGCCCAGCTTAAGGACGCGCAGGAGTCAGGGGACAGAAGCGCGATAGATGCTGCATACAAGTCGCTTGAGTATGTCATTAAACAGGAAGCAAAAGACATCCATGACAAATACATTTTCCCGCCCTACACAACAAACTTCGGCATAATGTTCCTTCCGTTCGAAGGTCTTTACAGCGAAGTCGTGAACAGGGGACTCGTGGAAGAGCTGCAGCGGAGCTTCCAGATAAACATAGCGGGACCCAGCACCATGGCGGCCCTGTTAAACAGCCTGCAGATGGGATTTAAAACGCTCGCGATACAGAAACGTTCAAGTGAAGTATGGGAAGTCCTTGCGGCCGTTAAAACCGAATTTGAGACGTTTGAGGGAGCACTGAACAAGATGAAGACACATCTTAACCAGACCAGTGACGATCTTGAGAAGCTAATCGGGACAAGGACAAGAGCGATGCAGAGAAAGCTGAGGGGGATCCATACACTTGAAAAAATCACTGAAGATGATATATTTTACGACATAGACACTATGGAAAACACCGGAGAGGAAATATGAGCGAGAAAAAGAATTTAGAGACCATGGACGATTATGCGGCAGAGCTTGAGGACTCACTTAAGAGGATCCATGCCGGAGATGTAATGGACGCCACAGTCGTGGCATTTGATGAGGAGGGCGTGACTGTAGACCTCAATTATTATGCTCCGGGCAAGATACCTGCAGATGAAATGAGCGCTGATCCGACTTTCAGCTGCATGTCTGATGTCAATATCGGAGACCAGTTCAAAGCAGTGGTAACACAGGGTGATGACGGCGGCGGCAACATTGTGCTGTCCAAAAAGGAAGCCGACCAGGAATACGCCTGGGAGAAGCTGAAGACGATGATGGATGAGAAAACCCTGATCACAGGCAAGATCGCCGGTGTCAGCAGGGCGGGCGCGACAATGTATGTTGAAGGCATAAGAGGCTTCATTCCGGCATCAAAGCTCGATGTCCGTTATGTTGAGGATACCGAACCTTATCTCGGAAAAACGGTGAACGTCCTTATCAGCGACGTGGATACAGAAGGCAAAAGACTCATTCTTTCCGCTAAAGAACTCCTTATGGAGGCAGCCATCCAGAGAAGGAACAAGGGAGTGAGCAATCTCAAGGTCGGAACAGTTGTAAAGGGTACTGTCGAAACGCTCAAAGATTATGGCGCATTCGTAAATATCGGAAATGATCTGTCAGGACTCCTTCATGTATCAGAGATAAGCGACAAGAGGATAAAGCATCCGAAGGCAGTCCTTGCACCGGGACAGCAGGTTGATGTCATGATAACGAAGATCGAGAACGGTAAGATAAGCCTGTCAATGAAAGCGGTGAGAGATGCCAAGGCTCAGGAGATTGAGGACGAGGCATCTGAGTATAAAAGTGAATATGTCCCGAACAATCCGTTCGCAGAGCTCATGAAGGGCATGAAGTTCTGATCCGGGAAAAATAAGCTGCACAGAACATGCCGGCTCCGAAAAGGGCAATGTCATTAAGTTAAGATGACAGTAACAAACCTCCATACCAGAAATGGTATGGGGGTCTTTTTTTCTAAAAA
>SVDE01000146.1 GCA_015057955.1 Lachnospiraceae bacterium
CTGTGCAAGGCGCTTCCGATAACGCTGATCCGCAGGCAGATAAAGAACCGGTTCATAAAGTCGTTCCTGTACTACGTGCCGTATGTCACGCTGGCTGTCATGACGGTGCCTGCGATCATAAACGCGACGCAGAGCCCGATAGCCGGTGCGATAGCGCTCGTTGTGGGGATAATCCTTGCCTGGGTGACCGAGAATCTGTTCATCGTGGCCAGCGCATGCGCGGTTGCTGTATTTATTACCGAACTTTTATTATTGTAAATACAAAAAGATTGTGATAATGTTTTAATATTAATACATCGGGCCCGGCCCGGTGAGGAACAGAGTAGGAACGCAAGCGTCCAGTGCCCGGAGAACGGGGAGCTGTCTCCGGGACGAATCACCACAGGTGTGCGGTTTGCGTTTCAGATCCCGCTGTAAGACATAAGGAAGATCTCCTTTTTATGCAGCGGCAGGGAAAGGAGCTTTTTTATGAGTAAGTCAAAAATGACAGTCCTTGACCTTTGCCTGTGCGCAATGATGATAGCACTTCACATAGTGCTGGAGGTGTTTGGCACGATAAGGATAGGAAATGACCTGAAGATCACGTTCAGCACACTTCCATTCGTACTTGTCGGCATGCTCTGCGGACCGGTTGAAGGTCTTGTAACCGGCCTGGTGGGGACATTCCTCAGCCAGATGATAACTTTTGGGATCACGATCACGACACCGTTCTGGATCATCCCCGGGATGCTCCAGGGACTGGCGGCGGGCCTGATCTACATGGCATTTAAAAGGAGACCGAGGTTCTGGAACGTTGTGGCCACAGTCACACTCGCGTGCCTGGTACTGGTGATATTCAATCTGATCGCCAGCTACTTTGACGGAGTGGTCATATGGAAATACTGGACGATAGAGGTTCTCGTAGCGCTTATCCCTATGAGACTGTTAGTCTGGGTAGGTGTGAGCATAGTATATAGTGCGGTAGCGGTGCCTTTGTGCAAGACTCTGCAGAAGAGGATGCCCGCAGGATACAGAGCAGCAAAGAAAGGATAACAAAATGGAGAGAAAGATCGAAACAAAATGTGTAATGAGCGGATACAGACCGGGCAACGGAGATCCCAGACAGATGCCGATAATCCAGAGCACAACCTGGAAATATGACACATCCGAGTTCATGGGCAAGCTCTTTGACCTGGAGGAAGCCGGCTATTTCTATACAAGGCTCCAGAACCCGACAAATGACAACGTCGCAGCCAAGATCTGTGACATGGAGGGCGGAGCAGCAGCCATGCTGACATCATCAGGCCAGGCAGCCAACTTCTTCGCGGTATTTAATATCTGCACATGCGGCGATCACTTCATTTCATCCTCATCCATTTACGGAGGAACATTCAACCTGTTCGGAGTATCGATGGCAAAGATGGGCATCGAGTGCACATTTGTAGATCAGGACCTTCCTCTCGAGGAACTCCAGAAATTCGTCAAGCCGAACACCAAGTGCATCTTCGCGGAGACCATAGTCAATCCTACGGTAAATGTACTTGATTTTGAGAAGTTTGCCACCCTCGCTCACAGCAACGGCATCCCTCTCATCATTGACAATACATTTGCAACTCCCGTAAACTGCAGGCCTTTCGAGTTCGGCGCCGACATCGTAACACATTCCACGACCAAGTACATGGACGGCCACGGCTGCCAGGTCGGCGGATGCATCGTCGACAGCGGCAACTTCGACTGGATGGCACATGCGGAGAAATTCCCCGGAATGTGCACACCGGACGAGAGCTACCATGGCATTACATATGCAACCAAGTTCGGCAAGGCTGCATTCATAACCAAGGCTACAGCCCAGCTCATGAGAGACTTCGGATCGATCCAGTCACCGCAGAACGCTTTCTATCTGAACCTCGGACTTGAGTCACTCCATGTCCGCATGGAGCGCCACTGCTCAAATGCTCTCGCGGTAGCTAAATTCCTCGAGGCAAATGACAAGATCGCCTGGGTCAACTATCCGGATCTTGAGAGCAGCAAATATCACGCACTTCAGCAGAAGTACCTTCCGAAGGGATCTTCAGGAGTGCTGTGCTTTGGCCTCAAGGCTGACAGGGCAGCGACAGAGAAGTTCATGGACGCCCTCAAGCTGGCAGACATCGAGACTCATGTGGCAGATGCACACACATGCCTGCTTCATCCCGCAAGCCATACACACAGACAGCTTTCGGATGAACAGCTCCGCGCAGGCGGCATTGCACCGGACCTCATCAGGTTCTCAGTCGGTATCGAGAATGTAGATGACATAATCGCTGACATCCAGCAGGCGCTTGACCAGATCTGACAGGAGCTTCTTTTCAAAACCTTCTATTTAAGTGGTATTACCTCTAAACTGCAGGTTTTTGGAAAAATAATAACAAAAACATCGAGATTGGAGGTGAAATCACCTCCAATCTCGTACTATTTTCGATGAAATCACCTCTATTCCAAGGTTTTTTATGAAAAAAACAGAAAAAACTCAGAGATTGGAGGTTTTAGAATTCTAGAAACGGAGTTTTCAAATAGATGAGTGAGAACAAAAAGAGTTTTGCATTGGGGTACAGCTTCATAGGACACTCATTCCTGTCCTACATGTTCCTTGCATTCGTTCTGGTGGCAGTTTCCAACAACGTGCTGCCTTCATTTTATGACATAGTCCCGGAGGGATTTGCCGCAGCGTTTGGAGGCGCCGACAGGGCGATGCTCTTCGTCAACACTCTCTGCGCCGTATTTTCCGCCATAGTCGGCATCTTCATGGGACAGTGGGTCGACAGAAAAGGACCGAAGCAGGTGCTCGTGATAGGCTACATTGTAGGCGGTATCAACTACATAGTATTTCCGTTCGCGCACTCGGCGGGATTTCCGCTCCTTGTCGTGTGCCTTGCGATGACTCACACCTCCATGCTTGCATATTGCCAGATGACCACGCAGTCGCTGGTCGCTCACTGGTTCAATAAGAAGAAGGGCTTCGCGCTCGGCTTCTCGGCGGTCGGCATCCCTGTCGGAAACGCCGTATTCTCATTTGTTTATACATCAATCGTATCGTCACTCACAGTAAATGGCGACGACACCCTCGGTGTCCGCATCGGCCTTTGGGCTTTCGGCATAGCCCTTGTAGTGATGGGCATTGTGAGCTCATTCTGGGTCAGGAACACTCCTGCCGAAGTAGGCCTAACGCCCGACAACCTGCCTATCGAGAATAAGGAAGGCAGTGTGGAGAACAGGAGCTATAAGTTCAGGGAAGTTGCCGCAACTCCCAAGGTCTGGCTTGTCATAGCCATCTACGGACTCCTTAACTGCTCGGTCATAGCGTGCGTTGCCCAGCTCGTCCAGTACATAATGGAGCGCGGGGACTTTGGTGACAACGCAGGCACTGCCGTCACCATCATGTCGGTCGGCGCCCTCGCGGGCATCGCCGGCGGATTCATAATCTCCTTCATGGACCAGAAAATGGGTACCAAAAAGGCGACCGTCCTTTACTGCATCGCCAGCGTGATCGTTTATCTGGCGATGGCATTCATAAAGACCGACAGCATCGCAGTCCTCGTGATCCTGTGCATGCTGGCATTTATCTTAAACGGAGCCCCGGCGCCGCTTCTTCCGTCAATGACACTGACGATTTTCGGACCGGAGAGCTTCAACTCAGTCTCCAAGATCGCGACGCCGATCGCGTGCATCTGCCGCTCATGCGGCTACTATGTGGTCGCGCTCTTCATGATAGAAGCCGGCGGAATGGACAAATGGACAGGCGTTTACACCGGCCTGGCTCTGCTGTGCGCAATATCGCTCGTCCTCATCTGCCTGTGCAAGACAAACCGCACAGAGATCCGCACAAGGACAGAGAGCGGCGATATCTTCGCGATGGGCGAGGTTTACTTCGGATTCAACACAGCATTCCAGTCAGATGTCAGAAAGATCAAGGAACTCATTTACGGCCGCGGAAACAATGGGCTGTATGTTGATGGCCGTATCCCTGAAGCCGACATCCGCGAGATCGTCGAAGCCGGCACCTATGTGCCTGCGGGAGTGGACGTGAGGCCGTGGCATTTTGTGGCACTCTCTGACCCTGAGACAATAGAGGATCTGAGGCGGAAAATGCATGCGGGCGTCATCCCCTTCGCGGCAAAGCTGCGTGAGAGGTTCCCGGGCCATCCCGAGCTCAAGAAGGATACAGAGGAGTTCCTTGCAAGCCTTGACACCGCGCCGCTCGTGGTAATGGCATTTACGGATTATCCTGTAGAGGGAAATGATCTTGCCAAAGAGGTCAAGCAGATCGGCTCCGCATTCCAGAACATGCTGCTCAAGGCATACGGAAAGGGAATCGGCTCATACTGGCTGACGTCACCCATAGCAGCAGGCGCAGCGCCTAACCTTAAGGCCCAGTTCATGCCGGAGAGCGAAGGCGAATTCATCGGAATGGTGACATTTGGCTACTACGACACCGCATCCAAAGGCGTGACAGTGAAAAAAGGAGAAGTAAAATATCTATAATCTTAAATGCCCTGATGGATATCAGGGCATTTTTATGATATAAAAAAAGAAAAAAGCAGGAGGATCTGAAATGGAATTAAAAGACGCCATATATGGCAGAAGATCCATAAGAAAATTTAAGGACATTCCCATCGCAGAGGAAGACATAAGGGAAATAGTAGAAGCCGGCACAATGGCGCCTTCGGGCACCAACATCCAGCCGTGGTATTATGTGGCCATAGCTCATCCTGAGACATTGGAAGAACTGAGGAAGATAGCCGCAAAGGGAGCAGAGGGAGCAACACCCATGCTCGCTGAGCGTTTCAAGGATCATCCTGAAGTCGTGAAGCCGACCACAAGCTTCATTGCCACATTCGGGAACGCTCCGCTGGTCGTGCTCGTGTTCCTTCGCCCGCAGAATGTGGAGAGCGGAAGAGACACAATGATACAGGGCATCGGAGCAGGCATCCAGAACATGCTGCTCACTGCATATGAGAAGGGCATAGGTTCATGCTGGATGACAGCCCTGATCTCAGGCGGCGTTGGCGAGGAGATCCGCCTCAGATTCGCACCTGACAAAGGAGAGCTTGTCGCAACAGTGGCATTTGGATACTCAGAGCAGGACCCTAAGATGCCGAAGCGCAAAGACGACAGAAGCGAATTCATTTTATAGGAGAAAAAACATGTTTGATGCAGTTAAAGTTACAGAAGAATGCGTAGCATGGGTACAGGAGTTTTTTGAGAAAAACGGAAAGGGATGCAATGCCGTTATCGGCATCTCCGGAGGCAAAGATTCGTCAGTCACAGCCGCCGTTTGTACAGCAGCGCTCGGCAAGGAACGTGTCATAGGCGTGCTGATGCCTTGCGGAGAGCAGAAGGACATTGCAGATGCCCTCCAGCTGGTAAATCATCTTGGGATAAAGTATTACATTGTAAACATCAAAGCCGCTGTTGACGGAGTACTCTCAAGCATGGAAGGACTTTTTGAGATCACAGATCAGACCAGGATCAATCTTCCTCCGCGCGTCAGGATGACAACCCTCTATGCCGTAAGCCAGTCAAATAACGGCCGCGTGGCCAACACCTGCAACCTGTCAGAAGACTGGGTCGGCTATTCCACACGCTATGGTGATTCCGTAGGCGATTTCGGCCCGCTTTCCAAGCTGACAGTGCAGGAAGTGAAGGCGGTCGGAAGAGTGCTCGGCCTTCCAGAGAACCTGATCGAGAAGGTTCCGGCGGACGGTCTCCAGTCCAAGACCGATGAGGACAACCTCGGCTTTACATACGCGACGTTGGATAAATACATAAGGGAAGGTATCTGCGAAGATCCGGACATCAAAGCCCTGATCGACAGGAAGCACGTGATGAACCTGTTCAAACTGGAAGTATTCCCGTCATTTGATCCGGGGATCGACATATTGATTTAAAAATATCTGCCGCATTTGCACTAAATGCGGCAGTTTTTTAATTTTAGCTGACGGCCGGGCAGCGCAGCCTTGCGTGTGTCAGCTAATATGAGACTTTGCCGTGATTTTAGCTGATGGCCGGGCAGCGCAGCCCGGCGTTTGTCGACTAATTTATGGGTTTGCAATGATCTTAGCTGACGCCGT
>SVDE01000147.1 GCA_015057955.1 Lachnospiraceae bacterium
GACGGCGTTTATACCTCCTTGATTTTCAACGTTTGTACGATTCTGACTTCTTCGAGTCCCATGTCCTCCGCCAAAAACGACTGCTGAAATGCAGTCGTTTTTTAATTGTTGCCAAGCTGTATTCTTCGAATTTCTTTTGCAGCGTACGCTGTAAATATTCTTGCGGCAGGTGACAGAGATGTCTCTGATGGATAAGCTATTCCGAGTGATATGAACTGCGGAGGATCAAGAGGCACCTCCGCAATTTCTTTTGGCCAGTCGCGTGAAATCAACCGCTGGTTAAAGCTGACACCGAGGCCTGCGGCTACCATTTTATATGTCGAGTAACCATCCCGTGTGGAAAATCTTGTATCCGGATGAAGGGAGAATTTTGCAAGAAGCCTGTCTTGATCGGTATCGTGATCAGGAGAAGTATGGATAAAAGGTTCCGTATTGAAATCATCCACACTGAACCTGTCAAGGGACGCTTTTGGGTGGTCTGGCGGGAGCCAGGCGACGACCTCATCCTCAAACAGCGGAATCCAGCTAAAATCAAGATCAGAGGCAGGCTCTGCGCAGAAACAGCAGTCCATGGTGCAATCATTCAGCCAGCTTCTTACCTCTTTATTTCCTCCTTCGGTAAGATCTATGGTGATACCCGGATAATCATTACAGAATGATCTCAGCACTGAAGGAAGACATAACGCAGAAATGCTGTAATACGTTCCTATCTTTAGGGTTCCCGTTATAAGCCCCGTAATGCCTGAACTGAATTCTATTGCGTTATTGTGCGCTCTGACTATATCCTGAAACATCGGGATCATAGCTTTGCCGTTTTCTGTAAGTACTACACCGCGCTTGCTGCGGTTAAAGACGGGATATCCCAGTTCTTCTTCCAGTGACTTTATCATGCGCGTGATACCTGACTGAGTGTAGTTAAGAGCTTCACCTGCTGCACTCAGACTCCCCAACTCTGCAGCCTTAAGCACGGCTTCACATTGCATTATCTCCATTATCTGCCCTCCATTTATCTATGAATATAATCATAATAATCATTACTAATAGGCGTTTTACTCATGGATATAAGCATTGTACAATCCATATCAGAACAAGTCAATGAGGAACACGGAGGATGCACAATGTATGAAGCAAACGTCAAACTGAATCTTGCCAGTGATTATATGAGAGGCGCGCACGTGAATATCATCAGAAGAATGGCTGAGACCAACATGATGGAGACTGCTGGTTATGGACTTGATCCTGTATGCGAGTCTGCCAAGGAGAGAATCAGAAAGGCGTGCGGATGCCCCGGTGCAAGAGTGGAATTCCTTGTGGGCGGTACGCAGACCAATGCGGTGATGACCGATGCGTTCTTAAGATCGTATGAAGGGGTCATCGCTGCAGAGACCGGGCATATCAGTGTTCATGAAGCGGGCGCCATAGAGTCTGACGGGCACAAGGTGCTGGCTCTTCCGCATGATCTTGGAAAGATCAGCCCTGACGCTGTGCATTGCTATATTGAGGACTACTATAATGACGGCAACCACGACCACATGGTACGTCCGGGAATGGTATACATATCTCATCCTACCGAATATGGGACACTATATTCACTTGAGGAGCTCAAGGCATTCAGAAAGGTCTGTGACGAGTACAGGATACCGCTGTATGTTGACGGAGCCAGACTCGCATATGCGCTTGCCTGCCCGGAGAATGATGTTACTCTGGCAGATCTTGCGAAATACTGCGATGCTTTCTATATTGGCGGCACCAAGTGCGGTACGCTTCTCGGAGAAGCTGTAGTGGTACCTGATCCTGATAGGCTTCCGCACCTCTTTACGATCATAAAACAGCATGGTGCTCTGCTCGCGAAAGGCCGCTTGCTTGGGATACAGTTCGATGAGTTGTTTAAAAATGATCTGTATATGAGGATAGGTGAGCCGGCGATCACGGCAGCAAACAGGATCCGTGAGGTACTTCGTGATAAAGGATATGAACTGTATTTTGAATCACCTACCAATCAGATTTTTTGCATAATGGAAAACAGGAAGCTGGATAAATTCAGTGAAAAAGTGGAATATTCATTCTGGGAGAAATATGATAACGATCATACGGTGATAAGGCTTGCAACTGATTGGGCAACAGAGCCTGAGAAAGCTGATAGATTGATCGAAATACTCTAGTATATGCCACATAATCCCATACTGGGCTGAAACATACGGCCGCAACGAGTTGACCGCTTATCAGGCATCTGCAAGAGGAGGAGTGCTGTACTGCAGCGTAAAAAAGGATCGTGTCAGCCGCGCAGGTAAAGCAGTACTGTACTCTACTTGTGAGCTTAATATTTGATCTCAACCGTGCATTTAATGCATCTTGCATCACATAATGCTTTGGATTTGGGTACAACTCTGGGTACAAGCGTGGACTACCTGTAAGGGGTACCGCTTGCGGTGGATTCCTTACATGGACGGCGCATTTCCTTATTGGCTGACGACATATTTGCTCAGGAATTCGAACAGCCTTTGATACATCATTTTTGAGTACTCTGTGTCATTCCCCTCGTGGCCATGATTCAGTGTCGCTTCCTGAGGCGGAAAATAGCAGATCTCCGAATCGACACCTAAGTTTCTTAACTTGTTATACATATCAAATGCCTGGTCATAGAATGTTCCCGTATTGCCGTCCGAAATGAATGATGCAGGGAATGAGTCTGTCACATATTCAATAACGTTAGTCTCTTTGACCGAAGGGTCGGTCTTGATTTCGTCAGTGCCGAGATACAGACGTCCCAGCTGAGTAAACAGCCAGTCAACGGAAGTCTTACCGGTCACGCCAAAGCGGTGATTATCATAAAGTGCAGCCAGGAAGTACACCGCTTTGATATTTTCCGGGTTGATGGCCTGACTTTCATCGACTGCTTTTGCATATTCGGGATTCGTTTGAATGTTGACGAGCAGTCCTGCCAGATTTCCTCCTGCCGATCCACCGCTCAGCACGACGTTACTCATATCAAGACCTAGATCTGATCCATTGTCAATTAAGAATTTAAGTCCACGGTTCAGCTGCTTGATCGATGCCGGGAATTGATATTCCGGTGCCAGTGCGTAATTCATCTGAACTACGTTATAGCCATGTGCCAGAAAGTTGGTCGTGATCAGATCTGTCGGACCTTCCTTGGCCATGTTCGGGTCTCCTATAACCTTATCACCCCAGACATATCCGCCTCCATGAATGAAAATGAAAGTAGGAGCGTCTGTAAACTTGTTTTCATTCGTGTAATAAATATCGAGATACCCGTTAGGGATCTCATCATCGTATCTGATATCGGAAATGAGTCTGGTTCCATCTTCTAAAACGCTTTCCGTTTGCTCCGCTTCCCAGACGTTAGATGACGAACTGCCCATGATTGCCGGCCCCAAAAGCGAGGTGGTTGTCGCGGGGCTTATAGTTGTCAGTGAAAAGAAGCCGCAGCCGATGAATGTAATGATAGAAAGGACAGGGAGTATGAACTTAAGTGCAACACTTCTGCCATTTTTGAAATAGAACACCAATCCTGCTGCAGTTAATACAATACCCATCACAAACGAAGTAATACCGAGGATCGAGAGCATTGCAAAGGTGTCTGCGAAGCAGCCAATCAGATTCATAGCCACAGCGAGGCAGTACGCAATCAATAAAACCAGATTTCTGGATTTGCCTTGCTTCGATCCGGTTCGTATTTGTTCTTCTTTTTTTCGGAAAACTATGAATGCGAATACAAGTGACACGATCAGACCAGCCGACGCTGTCCACTTAAGGGAATTCACCATATACTGCTGCATCATTCCGATGATGAAGTAAACAATTCCTGAGATAACAATTGTCATTCCTTGAGCCTCTCTTTAATTGAAATTCAAATATGTGCGCGATACAATGGATAAGACATATTGTTCCATCCGGGTGGAATAATATCACAAACGCAGATCCGGTCAATGACTTGAGCGCCGGATAGAACAGAAACGGGGTATTTGTCTTATGGAAATCAATGAGAATCAGTTAAGCGTACTGACGGAAAATAACAGGAGAAGCCACGAGAGAGTCCGCTTCTATATACAGGAAGCGCTTTTGCTTCTTATGGAAGAGAAAGACTATGATAAGATCAAGATCACAGACATAATCAACAAGGCAGGCGTATCAAGATCAGCATTCTACAGAAATTACTACTGGAAGAAAGATATTTTGGTCGATATGTGCTCAAGGCTTGCTTTTGAAGAGGATAGGATCAAAGCAACTGATGACGTGATGAAAAACTGGGAGTTTATTTTTGAGCATATCAAAAAACACGAGAGGTTTTATTCTCTTATGGAAAAAAACAGTCTGACAGGCTTCTTGCTTGATGATATGAACAAAGCCTGCTCCGGCCTGGGCGAAAACACATTTGAACTTATTCTCTGGAACGGGATGATTTATAACACCTGCCGTGAATGGATCAGGAGCGGAATGAAAGAAACACCCGCTGAGATGACCACGTTTATTGAACGACAGCTCAGGAGACTGGGGGATAAACTGAGCTGGTAAGAGAACTTTTTTTCGTTCAATATCAAAAAACATATGAAATGATCAACGAGTTTGGATATAATCCAAAGAGTTGTTGAGCAGCTGAGAAGCGTAAGTCCGGACATGCGGATCTGCGCTTCTTTTTTTGCGGTCATTAAGTATGCCGGGAGCTTCACGGATGTGCAATAACATGATTGAAGAAAATGGAGTGAACAAATGGAAAAGAAACAAACGACTAAAGGAATGATGTATGCAATATTATCACTGTCTCTTTTGACAGTTATGGCCGGTGCAGCGGTCGCTCCGGCATTAGGAACATTGCAGGAACACTTCGCAGATTCAGACAGTACAACAGTCCAGCTTATAATCAGCATGCCTGCGCTGTTTATATTTCTCAGCAGCTTCGTTTTTCCGAAACTCTGTGACAGACTGGGATCCAGAACGATAGTCCTTATCGGACTCGTCCTTTATGTTGCAGGTGGATGCATGGCGGGGATCGCGGACAACATTGCCGTGGTCCTTGTATTCAGAGCGATAGTTGGGTGCGGTGTAGGGTTGATAATGCCTATGTCTACAGGACTACTCTCATATTACTATCCACCGGAGAAACTCGATGGGCTGATGGGTCTGTCATCAGCAATGAATCAGATGGGAGGAGCTGTTGCAACATTCATAGCCGGAATTCTCGCAACAGTCAGCTGGAGAGCTGTCTTTCTGGTATATCTTATGGGTCTTATAAGCCTGGTGCCGGTTATATTGTTCCTGCCAAATGACAGGATCACAGGAAGAAGGTCTGAAAGAGAGATCGAGCCGGAAACAGGGAAAAGTAAAAAGAAGAGTGCGTTGAAAGAATACTTCACATATGTAGCGGCAATGTTCATCCTTATGTCAGTATTCTTCATTTACCCATCGAACTATGCTATTGAAGCTGCAAAGGATGGTTTTCTCAACCAGCAGGGGATAGCAACGGTAATGGCGCTCATGGATGTAGTGGCATTTCTGGGCGGCCTTTGCTATGTGAAAATACGTGGAATACTGGCCAGCAATACTCATTTTGTTGCTCCGGCGCTCTTCTTTGCGGGATATATGATCATGGCATTTGCGTCTAATGCAGTGCTGTCAATTATAGGATCATTCATGGTGGGCTTTTCAAATGGGGCCGGTATACCATGTATAATAGCGGCAGCATCACATAAAGCGGGTAAAGAGGCTGTTTCTACAGTTATGCCGCTGCTTTCTGCGGCTATGTATATCGCACAGTTTTTATCGCCTTTTATCATGTCAGTTGTTACAAAAGCAGCCGGAAATGCGGGGGTTGCCCATCTTCCTTTTATATGGGCGGCGATACTGTCCGTTATTCTTGCTGTGTTTGCAGCATATATGAAGAAATCACGGTAAACTCTGAGGCTTTTTCTGTAGTTGAGGATTGGGTACAAACTTATGATTTTGCTAGATTGCTGAGATATCCAATTATATTGTCGTTTATATTGCCGGTAAGGGCGCGGTTGTAGTTGCATATGAATGTCCCGGATATGAGGATCATCATGGCTTCAGCTTC
>SVDE01000148.1 GCA_015057955.1 Lachnospiraceae bacterium
CCAATGAGCAGGGCAATGCGTGGGGCGCCTACGATCTCGGACTCCACGACGCGTATCTTGTTCTGGCGGCTTCCGACGCGGGATTTGACACGCTGATCATGGGGATCCGGGATGCGGACGCGATCCGGAAGCTTCTTGCGATCCCGGAAAATGAGGAGATCTTTTCCGTAATTGCACTCGGAAAGAAAGCACAGGAGCCGCAGCTCCGCAAAAGAAAAGAGCTCGGGGAAGTGGCGAAATTCTTCTGAGGAGAATATGGAGCCGTCCCGGAAAGCCAAGACGGTAAAGAACCCATTTGGATAAGAGGCGTCTCAGCCATAAATTCATTGCAGTAAAGAAAGGAGAGACCCCATTACGGTCATCGATCGTGGATGATTGGGCAGTGCTGGAATAAATGTGCGGCAACAGCGACATGATGGAAGAGACTTCGAGAAAAGAGTTTCTGACCTGTGATCAGGATATGCTGATCCGGAAATTCGGGCTGGAATCGGACGAGCATTTTCTTTACATCCGCTTTCTGAACGATGAATACGCGGTGGACCGGAAGTTTGGATTCATTTCCCCGAAAGGAACTGCGGAACAGGCACCGCATATCGCGAAAATGGCGATCTATGACCTGCTGTGCTATCACAAAGATGATCCGTGCCTTCCGGCTCTCTCCGGAGAGTGGAAGAGTGTAGCGGATCTCGGAGGAATCATAGGCGCGTCCCACGCAAAGCGTCTCCACAGCGACGCCATCGTCGGAAAGCTCGCCGGAAAATGTGACTTCCTGCGCAGCGCCTGTGAAGAGAGAGGCGGAAAAGCGCAGAAAGGAGGAGACGAGAGATACCTTCTGCCGGTCTTTGATTTCTTTCCGGTGTGGTTCCAGTTCTGGGATGCGGATGACGAATTCCCCGCGGATGTGCGTTTTCTCTGGGATGCGAATTCGGAGGCATTTATCCATTACGAAATACTGTACTATGTGACAGCTCATATAGAAGAGTTGTTTGGAGCACAGGAGGAGGAAACTGCGGCGATCGGCATTCAGCGGATTTGAAACCGGAAAACGCAGTAAAAGGATCGATAAAAGAATGTAATCATAAAGGAGGTACCAACATGAAACTCTATCGCTGTGAAGGATGCGGAAAAATCGTCGCAGTCATCAAACCGAGCAAATGCCCGACCAAGTGCTGCGGGGAACCGATGGCTGAAATGATCCCCAACACCACGGACGCCGCACAGGAAAAACATGTCCCTGTGATCGCCGCGGACGGAAATCTGGTCAAAGTGACCGTCGGCTCCGTGGAACATCCGATGCTGGACGCGCACTACATCGAATGGATCGCCCTTGAGACAAAAGAAGGATATCAGTACAAAGCGCTGGCTCCCGGACAGAAGCCGGAAGCCGTGTTTGCGCTGGCGGAAGGAGATTCTCCTGTTGCCGCTTATGAGTACTGCAATCTGCACGGATTCTGGAAGGCGGAGGCGTGACAGAAACCACGACAAGGAAGCTTTGAAAAATAGCCGGCGCATTCTCGTGACTACTACTATAAGGATGGGCATGATACATAACAGCCAGCTATGTCATGTCCATCTTGTTGCTTAAGCTGTAGAATGGGAGAGCAATCGGTAAGGCGTCTCGTGACTAGGACTTTACGTCCGTACTAAAGCCAGCCTTCCGGCTCCTCATTTGCAGCGTTCGGTTTTAGCAGGTTGAACCGCCTAAGATGGTGTGTTCGGGTAATACCCCAGTAGATTGAATAGGCAATGGGTAAAGTCGGTATACCATTGCGCAACTAGCAATCATTGTACTAAGGGGGGTCCTGCATGGAACATAATGCTGTAGGTATTGATGTCTCAAAAGGCAAGAGCACAGTCTGTATCAGTAGACCAATGGGAGAAATAATTGCCTCTCCATTTGAGGTCAAACATACAAAACATGATGTTGACGAGCTGATCAAAACAATACAGGGATTGGAAGGCGAAACCAAAATTGTCATGGAGAGTACCGGAAGATACCCTCTTCCCCTTTTGACCAAGCTGTCAGATGCAGGATTCTTTGTCAGCATGGTTAATGCGAAGCTGATCAAAGACTATAACCCGGATAATACGCTTCGCAAGGTCAAATCAGACAAAGCAGATGCCAGAAAGATAAGTGCCTATACGATTGACAAATGGCTCCTCATAAAACAGTATGGAACCATGGATACGTTGCGCGAACAACTGAAAACTATTAATAGGCAGTTTGATTTCTATATGCAGCAGAGGGTTGCATTGCAGAACAACCTTACTGCCTTGTTGGATCTGACCTTTCCCGGTATAAACAATTGCTTCAGCAGTCCTACAAGGGCTGATGGTCACATTAAATGGGCTGACTTCGCATATACATACTGGCATGTAGATTGTGTATGTGGCAAAACCATGAATGCTTTCACGGAGCACTATCAAAACTGGTGCAGGAAGAATAACTACAACTTCAGTAGTGTGAAGGCTACAGAGCTTTACAATACTGCAAAAGAGTTGATTCCTATTCTTCCGAAGGACAAAGGAACACAGCTATTAATACATCAGGCTATTGATATGTTCAATGCAATGTCCGCTACAGTAGAAAGCCTGCGTAAGCAAATGGATCAAATCGCCTCGCAACTGCCGGAGTATCCGGTTGTCATAGGAATGACGGGAGTGGGACATACTCTTGGGCCTCAGCTTATGGCGGAAATTGGCGATGTTGAACGTTTTACAAAACGAAGTGCCATCACCGCTTTTGCAGGAGTGGATCCAGGTGTAAATCAATCGGGATCCTATAACCAGGAAAGCGTTCACGCTTCCAAACATGGTTCCCCAGAATTAAGAAAAACGCTGTTTCAGATCATGCAGCACCTGATTCAGTTTGCGCCAAAAGATGATCCTGTATACGACTTCATGATCAAAAAACGATCTGAAGGAAAACAATACTATGTATATATGACTGCTGGCGCGAATAAGTTCCTGAGGATTTACTACGGAAAAGTCAAGGCGTATTTGGCTGAACAAAAACAATAGCAACAATAATTAAAATCTACCAGGGCAAAGCGTGCTTAAACCGAGAGAGGACTGTCGGCTTATTAATGGTACATTGAATAAGCTCGAGAGAGATTGGAGAAAAAACAAAAACCTCTTGACTTTATATTGGCAGGCTTCAGTCATGAGTAAGCCGGCTAATCTTATGCAAATCATTCATTACTTTTTCTCTTCTCAGATTCACATCCGTCTCTTCAGAATCAGCTGTGATCAGTGATCTGTTTTCCAAAAATCAGATGACAAAACTGTTTACATATGATAATATATACGTATGGAAAAGAATATCTATAATAAGATAAATCCCAAATTAACATATGGTAGGGGATACGACTACTCCCTCCAGTACCACATCGTCTGGTGCACAAAATACCGCAGGAAAGTCCTGACCGGAGGCGCAGATGAGTATTGTAAGGAACTTCTCCATTCGCTGGCAGAGGAATACGGTTTCCGTATCCTTGCCATGGAAGTGATGCCGGACCATATCCACCTCCTCATTGACGCGAGCCCGCAGTTCCTCATCCCGGACATGATCCGGATCATGAAGGGAGTGACCGCGAGGAAGCTTTTCATGTCCTATCCGGAAATGAAGGGGAAGCTGTGGGGCGGCCATCTGTGGAACCCGTCGTACTGTGTGGTAACGGTCAGTGAGAGGAGCCTCGCACAGGTGGAAGCGTATATCGAAAGCCAGAAGGAAAAGCCCTGGGGAGGGACCGGACGTCCGCCGAGGGACCTGGAGCGGCTGCAGGCATATCACCGGGGGATCAGCGATGCGGATAACGTCAGCGTACAAAGTGGAAATCCTGAAACTGAAGAAACCTCTTGAGCGGACGATGCGGATCAGCCGTGCCGCGGCATCCTGGCTCCTCCCGGTGATCGAAGGGGAGTGGGACATGCTGTCATCCATCGCGTGGGAAAAGAAGCGGTTCAACGAGGCGGAAAAGCTCATCCATACGACGAAGCGGAACGAGGCGAAATATCCGTTTGACGAAACGTTCCCGAAAATGCCTTCGTACCTGCGGCGGGCGGTGCTGCAGCATGTGCTCGGGCTGGTATCATCCGCGCGGACGAGGGAGGCGCTGAGCGGGGCTGCGGAAGGGACATTCCGAGCCGGGGAGACGGACCGTTACATGCCGGTCTTCTACAGGGACAACATGTACCGGAGAGAGGAGGACCGGGTGTATCTGAAGCTGTGGAGCGGGACGGACTGGGTATGGCAGGAGGTGCGGCTGAAGAAAACAGATCTTGCGTACCTGCGGAAGAACTGGTCGGATGTCCGCGCAAAATCGCCGGTACTGGTAAAAGGGCACGGGAAGTACTATCTGCAGTTCGCGTACGAAGAGACGGTGAAGCTGCGTGAAAAACCGGTGGAGAAGAGGCGGATCTGCGCGGTGGACCTGGGGATCAACACGGACGCGGTGTGCAGCATCATGGACGGGGACGGAACTGTCGCCGCGAGGAAGTTCATCAGCTTCGCGGCTGAAAAAGACCGTCAGTACCGGGTGCTGAACCGGATAAGGAAGAAGCAGAGGGAACACGGGCCTTCTTGCGTGCGTGGGATGTACGCGTACGCAAGAAGGCTCGGGGAAGAAACGGCGCGGAAGACGGCGGCGGGGATCATCCGGTTCGCGCTGGAACACGGCGCGGATGTGATCGTGTTCGAGCATCTGGAGACGAAAGGAAGGATCCGTGGGAAGAGCCGTCAGAAGCTTCACATGTGGAAAAAGGATACGGTGCAGCGGGTGACGGAGCACCGCGCGCACCGGGGGGGGATGAGGATCTCCCGGGTGTGCGCGTGGAACACGAGCGCGCTGGCGTATGACGGGTCCGGGGAAGTAAAGCGGGATGCGGGAAACCGGTCACTGGCAGTATTTGCGAACGGGAGAAAATACAACAGCGACCTGTCGGCGTCGTACAATATCGGAGCAAGATATTTTATCAGGGAATACATAAAACCCGTTCCGGAGACGGAGCGGTCTGCACTGGCGGCAAAAGTCCCGGCAGTGCAGCGCAGGACCTCCTGTGTATATTCGGATTTCAGGAAGCTGCTGGAAGAAATGCAGGAAACGGGATAAACACAGGCAATCCTTCCGGGAGATACCGGGTCTGTGGCGAGGGCATTCGGAAGAAGCCGCAGCTAAGGATCCAGGCGGACTGCCGGGGGAATGGGACCGGCTGCCTAAAGCAGCCTGCGGCGGAAGCCGCATCAGGAAGCACGCGACTTCAGTCGTGTGAGGTTCACGCGAAATTCTGAGATTATTGCTTCGAAAGTGTTGCCTTTTTCTTGCGATTCTGTCAAGAGTGTACATGGCAGACATAATTCCTACATTATGTTAATTGATCTATAGCATCTTCCGCTGGAAAATGGTGCCTTTTTAAAGAAAGTCTCCATGACATGAACGCAGTAGACATAACTTTAAAGTTATGTCTACTGCGTGGGCTTTCGGTCTTCTTTTTAAAGATTCACAGATGTGAATCTTTCATTTGAGCTTTAAGCGGCCGCGAAATCCTTCTTTACTTCGCCGCCGCGAAGCCCTTCTCCAGATCCGCGAGGATATCATCAATATGTTCTGTGCCGATCGACAGACGGATCGTGTTCTGACGGATCCCCTGATCAAGGAGTTCTTCCTCGGTCAGCTGGGAGTGCGTCGTTGAAGCCGGATGGATGACGAGGCTCTTCACATCCGCCACGTTGGCGAGAAGAGAAAAGATCTGCAGGGCGTCGATGAACTTCCAGGCCTCTTCTTTTCCTCCTTTGATCTCGAAAGTGAAGATCGAAGCGCCTCCGTTTGGGAAATACTTCTCATAGAGAGCGTGATCCGGATGATCCGCAAGAGACGGATGGTTCACTTTATCGACCTGCGGATGGTTTTTCAGGAACTCCACGACTTTTTTCGTGTTTTCCGCGTGCCGCTCGAGCCGGAGCGACAGAGTCTCGGTGCCCTGCAGCAGAAGGAAAGCACTGAAAGGAGGAAGGGT
>SVDE01000149.1 GCA_015057955.1 Lachnospiraceae bacterium
GGACTGGCGGTTTGATATCGCGGAGGACAGCGAGACGATCCGCTGGGCGAAGAATTATGTGGAGAACTGGAGAAAGGTCAGGGCTGAAAACCTTGGCCTTTTGCTTTGGGGAGATGTGGGCACGGGTAAATCCTTTGCCGCCGCCTGCATTGCCAACGCACTTTTGGAGCAGGCCACGCCGGTGCTGATGACGAATTTTTCCAAGATTCTGAACCAGATGGGGACGATGTACACGGAGGAGCGGTATCAGTATATTGCCTCTTTCAATCATTATCCCCTTCTGATCATCGACGATCTTGGCATCGAGCGCAGCACCGAATATGCCAAAGAACAGGTCTATGCCGTGATCGATGAGCGATACAAAGCAAATCTCCCTCTGATCATCACGACTAATCTCACCATCAATCAGATCCGAAATCCGGAGAATGTGGCTGATGCACGTATTTACAGCCGGGTGCTTGAGATGTGCACGCCGATTCAGGTGAAAGGGAATGATCGCAGACAGACCACAAGCAGAGAAAAGCAGGAACGGGTGAAGACGGTTCTGTTCCAGGATGGGAGGTGATAATGGGTGCCAAGAAGAGGAGGCGGGATACCGATCAATGGACTTGAAGAAATCTTTGCTGCGGTTTCAGGGGTGGCTGCCGAAAATGCACAGACAGAACGAGTACAGCAGATACCTCTCGCGGAGTTGCATCCATTTGAAGGGCATCCCTTCCGGGTGGTGGACGATGAAGAAATGCGGAAGACAGTCGAAAGCGTAAAAGAATATGGTGTTCTTACACCTGCAATCGCAAGGCCGGATCCGGACGGCGGCTTTGAAATCATCTCCGGACACCGGCGCATGCGGGCCTGCGAACTTGCCGGGCTGAAGACAATGCCTGTCATTGTACGGGATATGGACGACGATGCAGCCATAATTTATATGGTGGATTCGAACCTTCAAAGAGAGCATATCCTGCCCAGTGAGAGAGCCTTTGCTTATCGGATGAAGCTAGAAGCAATAAAGCATCAGGGACAGAGGACTGATTTAAAGAAGGATCTAACTTCTGGACAAGTTGTCCAGAAGTCGAAGACTTCTGTAGAACGGGTCGCGGAAGAAGCGGGCGAGAATTATAAACAGGTACAGCGTTTTATCCGTCTCACGGAATTGATTCCGGAGATCCGGGACATGGTGGACGAGAAGAAAATTGCCTTTAATCCGGCGGTAGAGCTTTCTTACCTGAAGCCGGAAGAGCAGAGGGAATTCCTGGAGGCAATGGATTATGCACAGGCAGCACCGTCTCTTTCACAGGCACAGCGACTGAAAAAGATGAGTCAGGAAGGGAAATGCAGGCTGGATCGGATGTGTGAAGTCATGAGCGAAGAAAAGAAAGACGACCTGACCACAGTTACCATCTCTCATGATGTTCTGCGGAAATATTTTCCAAGATCCTATACCCCGCAGCAGATGCAGGATGTCATCGTAAAGCTCCTGGATCAGTGGATGAAGAAAAGAAACAGGGATCAGTCAAGATAGGAGGAACAGGATATGTGCTACAAAAATGGTTACGGCTGCGGCTGTGATAAGAACAATCTCAGAAAGGAACGAAAGAGCATGACAAGAGAAGAAATCCAGGAGACTTTAGAGGCGGTCGAAAATCTGTGTGCGTTTCTCGGTTTCGTGCCGGAAGAGTGGTCGAGGCGTCATGAAGAAGAAATTGTATATATGATCGCCGTCACACCAGGAAAAGCGTTGAGGCTCATTACCGAAGAGGAGGCTGAGGAGTTTCTCCCTTGCTTTGGGTTGGATGATGTTATTACAGGAGCACCTGATACGGATCTTTGCATGAGTTATAGTCCGGAACTGGTATTTCAGGTCGGCGACCAGAAGTATCTGGATGGCCCGGCACTGGTCTATGACATTGACGAGGAGGGCGATGTGGTGCCGATCACGGCGGACGATATCTATCGCGTGCAGCAGATGTTGAAGAAACGCACGGTGATGGTGAGGGAGGAAGGCGAGAAAATGCCGGTGATCTCTCTGGATTGAAAAATCTTGTAAATATGCCAGGGAAGGAGGGAACTGCCTATGCAGGAAGATGTTGAGAACAGGACAGTCAATTTAGCTATTACAACGACAAAGCTGTCTTTCCGTTCACTCTACGCCGCGTATGTGAAATATAAGAGGTATAGGGCTGATCGGAAGATCATCAAAGAGCAGAAGAAGGCGCAGCGGACCAAGGCGAAATCAGAGATTCATGGTAAGCAGAGCGTGAAGGAACTGGTCGGTCAGAACCAGGGCGTTTCCAACATGGAAATTGCCAAGACCGATTTGAAAGGCTTTGAGAGAGTGACGCGGAAGTATGGCGTAGATTATGCAATCCGTAAGGACCCGTCTCAGGACCCGCCCAGATATATTGTCTTCTTCAAGGCAAGAGATGCAGATGCGCTGAGTTCAGCTTTTAAGGAATATTCATCGCAGATGATGCGGAAGGAAAAGCGGCCGAGTGTCCTGAAGCAGCTGAAGAAATTCAAGGCACTGGTGGCGTCCATTCCGGATAAGGTACGGAACAAGGATAAGGAGCATGCGCTATGAGGATCGATACAAAGAACCTGAAGCGGCTGCTCCTTTTAAATTTCCCATATATCTTTGTGGGACTGTTTGCCACGAACCTTGGAGAAGGCTGGAGACTGGCCGAAGGAGCGAACTCGTCGGAAAAGCTTTTGCCATTTATGACGACGCTGCCGGCGGCACTCCAGAATCCGCTTCCGAGCCTTCATCCCATGGATCTGCTGATCGGCATCCTGTGCGGAGCGGCGCTTCGGCTGGCGGTTTATCTGAAGGGAAAGAATGCCAAGAAGTACCGACACAACACGGAGTACGGCTCCGCCAGGTGGGGAACGCATAAGGACATTGAGCCCTTTATGGATGAGAACCCGGAGAACAACATTATTCTCACAAAGACAGAGGGCCTGACCATGAGCAGCCGCCCGAAGAATCCGGCCAATGCGAGAAACAAAAACGTGCTGATCGTAGGCGGCAGCGGCTCCGGCAAGACCAGGTTTGTCCTCAAACCGAATCTTCTTCAGGCCCATTCTTCCTATGTCGTAACGGACCCGAAGGGCGACATCATTTACGACGTAGGCTGGTTTTTACACACGAAAAAGGGATATGCCATTAAGGTGTTCAATACCATCAATTTCAGGAAAAGCATGCATTATAACCCCTTCGCCTATCTGCATTCGGAGAAGGATATCCTGAAGCTGGTGACGACGCTGATGGCGAACACGAAGGGCGAGGGAAATGCCGGGGATCCTTTCTGGGAGAAGGCGGAAAAGCTGCTCTATACAGCGCTGATCGCCTATATCCACTATGAGGCGCCGGTGGAGGAGCAGAACTTTGCAACTCTGCTTGAATTCCTAAATGCCATGGAGGTCCGGGAGGATGATGAGGACTTCAAGAATCCGGTGGATCTGATGTTTGAAGCACTGGAAAAGAAGAAGCCCGGGTGCTTTGCCTGCCGGCAATACCGCCTTTTCTCTCTGGCTGCCGGCAAAACGATGAAAAGCATATTGATTTCCTGTGGTGCCCGTCTGGCTCCGTTTGATATCGCTGAACTTCGGGACATTACCGCTTATGACGAGCTGGAGCTGGATACCCTGGGAGATAAGAAGACAGCGCTGTTCCTGATCATGTCGGATACAGACGCAACCTTCAATTTCCTCATTGCAATGATTTACAGCCAGCTTTTCAACCTGCTCTGTGAGAAAGCGGATGATGTTTACGGAGGAAGGCTGCCGGTACACGTGCGCTGCCTGATCGATGAGGCAGCGAACATCGGTCAGATACCGAACCTGGAAAAGCTTGTGGCGACCATCCGAAGCCGTGAGATCAGTGCCTGTCTGGTGCTGCAGGCACAGTCGCAGCTGAAGGCAATCTACAAGGACAACGCGGATACCATCATCGGCAACATGGTGCGCCCAGAAGCGGCCGGCGCGATATAAATATCGGCCGCGTGGTTACAATGAAATGCCGCCTTGAGCAAGCGGTGAGTACAAGTATCAGGCTGACTGCAAATATAGAGAGAAGGAGGCTCCAAAACAGCAGAAGGCAACTCATCATTCTACAACTTATCCGAGAAGGGAAACCGGAAGGGGAGTGTAGCATGTTGTTGCCCGGAAGGGCAGAAATCCCACAAGCGGCAATCCTGGCCGAAAAGGGATTTGAGAATGAAAATCGGTGCATGAGGAACAATGCTAAACTGCGTGAACGATAGCCAGAGCAGGGGAATCCGACTCCGTACACGAAAGGGATTGAAACGTGTATCCGTTCCGTTCTTACCATTTCCATGTTATGGGAGGAAGAGATACTCGGGACGGGGCAACCGCAAGACAGCGGCCAAATGGCGAAAGTCGGTTCCGACAGCATCGAGCGCTCATTTCATCGTAACTAACTGGGGATGCCCTAAACCCGGTAACGGGCATGGGTACAGAGCTCCCATAGTAGTCAGAGAACCCTGAAACGACAGGGAAGGCCGTAAAAACGGATGCGGGTAATGCCGCTTACAGGGCGAAGGGGAGCAGCTTATACGTTCATACCAAGAAAGAAAGGAGCGTGCGTGAGGCATGAGAAATCCTACTGAGGTATTGAAAAATTTGACAGAAAAATCGAAAGATGAATCATACAGGTTTCAAAGACTCTACAGGAACCTGTACAACCGGGATTTCTACTGGCTGGCATACAAAAACATCTACGCCAATAAGGGTAGCATGACTGCCGGAACAGATGGAATGACTATTGATGGAATGAGTAACGAAAGGATCGACGGGATCATAGACGCCCTGAAAGACCACAGTTACCATCCGAAACCTGCACGAAGAACTTATATTGCAAAGAAAAACAGCAATAAAAAGCGGCCACTGGGCATCCAGTCCGGGGACGACAAACTTGTGCAGGAAGTCGTCAAAATGATCTTGGAAAGCATCTATGAGCCGTGTTTTAGCAACAAATCGCACGGATTCAGACCTAACAGAAGCTGTCACACAGCACTCTCACAGATACAAAAAACCTTTACTGGGACGAACTGGTTTGTGGAGGGAGATATTCATGCCTGCTTTGACAGTTTCGATCACCATGTAGTCATAGATCTTCTGCGGAAACGGATAGATGACGAAGCTTTCATCCAGTTAATCTGGAAATTCCTGAAAGCGGGCTATATGGAACAATGGACATACGAAAGGACTTACAGCGGCGTGCCGCAGGGTTCAGGAGTAAGTCCCGTCCTGTGCAACGTGTATCTGAATGAACTGGACAGATATATGGAAATGTATGCAGAAAGTTTCAACACGGCGGCATCGCGTAAGCGACTGGCGACAGCGTATAGAACCAGTATCGACCGGGCATACAGATATAAATGCAAAGGCAACGAAATCTGGGAAACTCTGACAAAGGAAGAAAGAAAAATCAGATGCAAAAAACTGAAACAGCTGCAAAAAGCTGAGAAGGAACTGACACCGACGGTAGTCAAAGATACGAATTATAAGCGTATCCTCTACACGCGGTATGCGGATGACTTCCTGATCGGGGTAATCGGAAGTAAGGCGGACGCAGAGAAAGTAAAACAGGACGTGAAGGAGTTCCTCCGGGACGTGTTGAAACTGGAAATGTCAGACGCCAAGACAAAGATAACCCATACCGGCGACAGAGCCAGATTTCTGGGCTATGACATCACGGTATCCAGAAGCCAGACAACCAAAAAACTGGCAAATGGGAAAATACAAAGATGTCAGACAGGAGTTGTGAAACTTCTGGTCCCAAGAGAGAAATGGGTAAACAAACTGCTTGAATACAAAGCAATGAAAATCAAGATCACAGAAGACGGCAAAGAGAGATTCGTTGCCCTGCATAGGGGTAAACTGGTGAACTGCACGGATATTGAAATCCTGACGACCTACAATTCTGAAATCATGGGGTTGTACAATTATTATTCCATTGCAA
>SVDE01000150.1 GCA_015057955.1 Lachnospiraceae bacterium
GGCCCTGGAGAGTTTTAAGCTTATCTGCCTTTAGTACGATAGATTCCATGGTTCCCGGCGTTGTCACGGAAACTTTTTTTGATGAAAGCACGCTGCCGCTTTGATCTTCAGCCTTAACAGATGTAGACCTGCCCGGCACAATCGTCCTGAAGTGAAGGGTCACATCTTCCGTGCCTCCTGCTGTGATAAACTGAGGGCATACATATCTCACGCCGTTTCCGGGTATCACCGGAGTCTTCTCCCCTTCAGAGAGTTTGCCTGCCGCGTACTCAGCTGCATATCTCCCGCAGAGCTCACTTTCACGGCTTACATTATCTGCAAGGTCGTTTACATGCAAAACATTCCCGCAGGAAAATATGTATGGTATTTCAGTCTGCATGTATTGATTGACTTCTGCCCCCTTTGTCACATCCGACAAAGAGATGCCTGCTGCTCTTGTCAGTTCATTTTCAGGTATGAGCCCTACTGAAAGAAGAAGCGTATCACAGGTTACGACCTGCTTCTGTTCCATTATGGGTTTTTTATTCTCATCCACAGGGGCTACTGTAACACTTTCCACCCTGTCAATTCCTGTTATATCAACTATCGTATGCGACAGAAGAAGAGGGATCCCGAAGTCATCAAGACACTGCACTTTGTTTCTTACAAGCCCAGCAAGGAATGGCTGTATCTCAACGACCATCTTGACTTTACAGCCGTTAAGAGTAAGACGTCTGGCCATGATCATGCCGATATCGCCGCTGCCCAGGATCACTATCTCTTTTCCGACCTTATGCCCAAAGATATTTATTATTTTCTGCACTGTTCCCGCAGTATATATGCCGCTTGGTCTGCTTCCAGGAATAACAAGGTTCGCTCTCGTTCTTTCCCTGCATCCCATTGCCAGAATGAGAGCTTTGAAATGTACATGTATCATGCCTGATCTGCCGGAGCATACCAGAGTATGATCTCGTATATTCAAAGCCGTAGTATCCAAAAGGATATCCACTCCGGCTTCCATGACACTTTTTTCAAACTTTTCAGCATACTCCGGGCCCGTAAGTTCTTCACCGAAATATTCAAGCCCAAATCCGGCATGAATACATTGCTGAAGTATTCCGCCTGCGTGCACGTCGCGTTCAACTATCACTACTTTATCCGCACCTGCTTTTTTTGCAGATCCTGCAGCTGCAAGCCCTGCAGGTCCCGCGCCTATAACAGCTACGTCACAAAATAATTCTGCCATTTGGATCCTCCACTATGATCTCTAAAAACTGCGTTCTTCCCACGCCCTGCTTCTCTCAACTGCTCTGAGCCAGTTCCTGAGGCGGGTCTCCCTTTCGTCCTGAGACATTTGAGGTTCATATGCGTATTTGACTTTAGCTATATTCCTTACTTCTTCCAAAGACTTAAGATCGCCGAGAGAATATCCGGCAAGACATGCAGCCCCGAAAGCACAGGTTTCTTTTTCCTCAGGGACTTCAACAGGTACACCTATCATGTCAGCCTGAAACTGCATAAGAAATTTATTTTCCACCATACCTCCGTCAGCCCTCATGCAAGAACTGACAGTCCCTGATTCATTCTGCATCAGGTTGAAGCAATTCGCTACTTGATAGGCCAGAGCTTCCATAACGGCTCTGACTACGTGTTCCTTTTCAGTTCCTGAAGTAAGTCCGATCAAAAGTCCTCTCGCATACATATCCCAGAAAGGTGTTGCAAGTCCGGAAAACGCAGGTACAAAATATACTCCGTTAGTGTCCCGTACTTTTAAAGACAGCGTTTCTGTTTCCCTGACATCTTCGATAAGTTTCAGTCCGTCCTTGAGCCAGGTCACTGCTCCGCCGGCTATGTATGCTGCTCCGGACAGAAGATAATAGGGCTGTCCGTCAAGTCTCCAGCAGGTTCTGGTGAAAAGGCCGCTGTCAGAAATTATCTTTTTTGTTCCCGTCTGGTAGTGCATGAAACTTCCGGTGCCATAAGAACACTTGAGTACTCCCTCTCCGACGCAGCCTCCTCCGATAATACCTGAAGGTGAATCAGCGATACCGCCTGCTATAGGCACGCTGATCCCGAGAAATTCCTCAG
This sequence comes from Lachnospiraceae bacterium, assembly GCA_015057955.1. Taxonomy (GTDB): domain Bacteria; phylum Bacillota; class Clostridia; order Lachnospirales; family Lachnospiraceae; genus RGIG5612. The sequence continues at coordinate 2,068 of SVDE01000150.1, forward strand.
GGATCGTATTTCCGTAGATATGATTTGTGTCGCAGATTCTGGGGAGCATATGCTTCGGTATGCCACACATGTCTATTATTTCATCGCTCCAGTCTGTGGTCTCGATATCCATGAGCATCATGGATCCGGCACTGCTGATATCTGTCTCGAAACTATCTCCGCCGGTAAGCATCCAGAAGATCCAGGTGTTCATAGTACCTGCCAAAAGCTCTCCTCTCTCGGCTCTTTCCCTTGCTCCTTCACAATTATCAAGCATCCACATAAGTTTAGTAGCGCTGTGGTATGCATCGGGAAGAAGTCCGCAGATCTCTTTTATTCTCTCTCCATTTTCGATCTTGAGTTTTTCTGCTATATCTGAAGTCCTTCTGTCCTGCCATACTATGGCGTTATAAATAGGTTCTCCGGTCTTTTTATCCCAGATAACACAAGTCTCCCCCTGATGATCGAGTCCCAGACCTTTAATGTCTGAGGCATTGACTCCGGGAACCATATTTATGATTTCCTGAACAACTATTTTGATATTTCCATATATTTCAAAAGGGTCATGCTCCACCCATCCCGGTCTGGGATATATCTGTTTATGGGCTATGGAGGACTTTGCTTGTATCTGCCAGTTTTCATCTACCAAAACAGCTGTAGTATTTGTAGTACCCTGATCGATTCCAATATAGTATTTTGCCACGAGCCTCCTCCTTTTGTTATTTTTTTATAAGTATTATGTAAGTATTTTGTTTACTTTATGGTTATTATACACGCATTTTTAGTTTAGTGCAACCAGATAATATAAATGAAGCTGTAAATACAATCAAAAACTACATAAACTTAACATTTTTTGCAGTAAAATGTTGATATTTCATTGCAAATGATATATATTTACATTGAGGATACTGATATAAGGAGAAAAAGATGTTAAAAAATATCAGACATAAAAACATCATTGAAATCATCGAACGTGATGGCTTCATAAGCACTGAAGGAATAGCTGAAATGTACGGCGTTTCCATAGCTACTGCACGCAGAGATCTGGATGAACTGGAAGAAAAAGGTTTTCTGACCCGTAAATATGGCGGAGCAGAACTTAAAGACGGTATGTTGCTTAAGCACAGTACATTCTTTGACAGACAGCAAAGTTCTCACAAGGAGAAATATGATATAGCTAAGGCTGCAGTCAAGCTCATCCCCGAAAACGCTATAATCGCGATGGATGCAGGCTCAACTGTATATGAGCTATGTCTCCTTCTCAAGGACAGATCTGATCTTACCATAATATGCAGCGATATACATTCTGCTGAATGTCTGATCTCAGGCAATGCTGAAAACAAAGTGTATTTCATGGGAGGGTTTCTGACCAAGGATGGATCCTCTACCTGTGATTTTGCAGAAAGACTGCTGTCAAAGATAGCAGGCATAGATCTGTTCTTCCTTAGCGGCGACTGCATCAGCATTACAGACGGCATTTCATCATATGATTACGGCGTCAGCCAACTTAACCGCTGCTATGCTGACAAAGCCAAAAAAACCATTGCTCTGATCGACCATACCAAATTTAAGAGCAAGGGATTCTACAAGATCTGCGGACTTGAAGAGATCGACACACTGGTCATGGATAAACAGGTCTCCGGATCGGTCGTAAAGTCTATTGAAGATCAGAATATAAAATATATCATCGCATAAACAAGTTTTTTGCCCGCCGCTCCTATCCCGTAAGAGCGCTGTCAATATCCCTTTGGAACTGAGACATTCCTCATCCTAACCAAATATAATAATTCGCATGTCTGCAGGAGGACAAAAGGTTGAATTTCACAGATGAACAGAAGAAAATGATCGGCTTCGCCATGGATGCGATCCCCGGATTGCTATGTATGGCCACGAACGGCACGATCACTTACGTCAATAAACAGATGGAAGCCTATAAAGGCCGTACTGCGGAAGAGATGATCGGAAGGAACATCAAGGAGTTCTTCCCCTATACGCTGATGATGGATACGCTGGAGAATCAGATCGACAACCGTGTAGTTCTATACCAGGGCGACGGGATCACTTCCAAGGATCTGGCTGAATCCAGCTACCACAAACTGATCTATGAAGACGGAAAGATCACCGGTCTGATGACCTATGACCTTTTCCAGAACGTTGAAGAACTGGAAAAGTTCATTTCCATGTACATACAGTTGAACGACAACATCAAGTATACGAATCAGAGCCACCAGACATTCAAGACAACCAAGTACTCACTGGATGATATTCTCGGGATTTCTCCCGCTATAACCAAGGTCAGGAAGGAAATCCAGAAGGCAGCCGCCCGTAACTCCACCGTCCTGATCAGCGGCGAGACCGGAACAGGCAAGGAAATGGCCGCACAGTCGATCCACAGCCTGAGCAAGCGGTTCATGAACTCGTTTGTCGAGCTGGACAGCTCCGCAGTTCCCGAATCCCTTATCGAAGCAGAGTTATTCGGCTATGTGAAGGGCTCCTTCACCGGCGCCTCTCCTACCGGACAAATCGGAAAATTCGAGGTTGCCAATCGCGGCACGCTTTTCATCGATGAGGTAGAATCACTGTCCATGTCGATCCAGCCCAAACTCCTGCGTGTTCTTCAGGAGAAGGAGATCCAGCGTATCGGAAGCAATACCAAGATCCCTGTAGACGTCCGTATCATCTGCGCTACGAACCAGAATCTGGAGATGCTCGTCAAAGAAGATAAGTTCCGAAGTGACCTGTATTACAGGCTGGACGTCATTAACATCCACATGCCGCCTCTGCGCGACAGAAAAGAGGATATCCCGATGCTGACGGAAGATTTTATCAGCAAATTCAATGCGGTCCTGGAAACGGACATCACCGGCATTTCTGACACGGCAATGGAAAAACTCCAGGACTACAATTGGCCGGGGAACGTTCGTGAACTTAAGAACGTGATCGAACGCGCAATGAACGAAACCAACTCCGGAGTTATCAAAGAATCGGCGATCACCTTCTCCAGACTGGAGATGCGCAGCCAGTCCAATATCCGCGGAAAGGACTATATCCAAAGCGATAATCCGATCGAAGAGGCTAAACGCGCTGCGGAAGCAGAAGTGATCCTTACTACGCTGAACACATGCAACGGGAATAAGACAAAAGCCGCGAAGTTATTGAAGATCCCGCGTCCACTGCTCTATCAGAAAATGAACCGTCTGGGCATCGGAAATACATTCGTCAAATAGACCATTGAAATAAAAGAAATATTTTTCTTACGTACATAGGCATTCATTGGGAGGTATCTATATGCAACTTCATCTGAATAAACGGTTCGAATGGAAAGAGCTGCCGGATATGCAGTTCTTCAAAAGCGAGATCGACCGTCAGGCCAAGGACATAACCATCGGTGAGACCCTGTTTTTCAAAGAGCATGGCGTCAAAACCGAAGGAGAATATAAGAAAAAAGCCATGGCGGAAGGCTTCATCACCAAGCATTCCCACATTGGATGGAACTCCTGGGACGAGACCGCCAGAAATCTGGAATACATCTATGAGGAGCTGACCCGCCGCGGCAGTTACATGTCACGAATGGGCCTGATCTGTGACTGGGTCATGGGCGTTCCCAGAGAGTACCGCGACAGGCTGATCCCGGGCACAGGCCTGATCCTGAACACGCCTGAAGAATGGCGCGCTGTGGGTCAGGTAGTACCTATCCAGCCTCATATGAGCGACCATATGCTTGGCTGCCCCAACGCTTTGGAAAACGTGAAAATGGCCCTGAATGCCGGCGTAACGTCCATAGGAAACGTCTCACATTACTTTACATATGAATATCCTAACGTGGACCTGGAATACGACCGCACTTACAATTCCGTCATCGGTTTCGGCCTGATGGGAAAATTCGAGGGCTGTGTCATCCACTCCAATCTGGACGATGGATACGG
>SVDE01000151.1 GCA_015057955.1 Lachnospiraceae bacterium
TTAGTTGTTTTTTTGATCTCTCCACTAATTTTTAGGAATGCCTCGCAGTTACTGTCATCTTAACTTAATGACATTGGTTAGGGGGCGCCCCCCTAACGGCCATAAAGCCTTATAGTTACTATTTTTCCTGGAACCGGCCGTATATCGGCTGGTCGCTGGCTTTTTCCTGCAGTGCTTCCTTATCTGCGACCATATACTCCTGTCCCTGATGGACCAGAACACCGCTCTCACAGAAGCCTTTAAGCGTACGCAGCAGATGCCTGTAGCTGGTTCCGAGCAGTTCAGAAGTTTCGATCAGATTATCGCTGAACACCAGGGATCCGTCTGCCTGCTTCTCCGCCATGTGAAGAATATAGCTGCTAAGTCTGCTTTCCAGCGGATAGATCGCTGTCATGGTCTGGGCGACTGTTGTCTTGGCTAGTTTCTTTCCTATCTGCATGAGTATCGCACGCAGGAATACCGGATTGTTCAGCAGGATATTCCTGATGCCCCTTACATCAACTTCCAGAAAAACAGCGTCTCTGGCGACCTCGATCTCCATGCTTTGATTAACAATGCCAAGCAGTTCCAGATCCCTCAGGATCTCAAAAGCATCACTGAAATGCAGGAGCAGCTTCTTTCCGTTTTCAGTCAGGGCACAGTTTTTCACCGATCCTTCCACCAGGAATACCAGTTTGTCAGTATCATGTTCCCAAACGGGGACCTCCTTTTTTCTGAACCGCGTCAGACTGAGGTATTCCCTTCCAAATCCGCCCAGATCCGGGATTATCTCATTCAGATGATACTTTCGTATGTATCTGTCGATCTCTTCAGCATCGTAATATCTATGCATTTCTTCCCGATATGCCTCCGTAGTGCGATCGCCTGTTCTTTAAATATCGAGTGCCATGTAGTAGCCGTCGCTTACAGCATATGTAACCTTTCCGGCTTTTCTAGCATCGCCGATACGCTGAACGATCGGCGCGCTGTTGCAGAGTTCCTCAAAAAGATCCTGATTTGCACGGTATCCTGCTGCGCAGATGATGGTGTCGGCTTCAACCAGTTTTTCCGTGCCGTCCGCGCACCTTACGACCAACCCCTGTTCAGTGACCTTAAGGCCTGTTGTATTGCAGAGGATCTCAGTATTGTTCTTGCGCAGTTCCACTTTGACAGCAGTCTGGTAGAATATTTCAGCATCCATCGCGATGTCATCACGCATTTCAACTATGGTGACATTTCTTCCGAGACGTCCGAAATGAGCAGCTGTTTCACAGCCTACAAGGCCTCCGCCCATTACAACCACCTTTTGGCCGATACTGTCTTCATTGCCGTAGGCTTTCTCGGCGACAGTTACATTTGCACTGTCAATGCCTTCGATCTTAGGGATGATCGGAGATGCTCCGTTTGCAAGGAACAGTACATCCGGTTTTTTATTCTCAACCAGTTCTTTTGTTACAGGAGTATTTAAGACTACCTTAACCCCTGCCTTGCCCAGCTTGTATTCCAGCACTTCCTTGAACTGATAAAGACCATACTTGAAGTCCACATGCTGTGCAAATGCAAGTGCGCCGCCCAGCTTATCAGTCTTTTCATACAGCGTGACATCATGACCGCGCTCTGCAGCGGTAACAGCCGCGTACATTCCGCCGGGGCCGCCTCCTGCGATCATTACTTTCTTGGGTGTTGTAGGCTGGGCCTTTGCTATCCACTCGTTATACTCGTTGCCGATCACGGGATTTACCATGCATGAAGTGCACTCTGTCTTCAGGGACTCACCGAAGCAGCCCATGCAGCGGCAGCAGCGTACGATCTCTTTTTCCCGTCCGTCACGGAGTTTGACGGGGAAATAAGGATCAGCCAGGAGCGGACGGCCAAGTTCCACAACATCGGCCTTACCGCTGGCGATGATATCCTCCATCATCTCCGGATCGACTATCGCGCCTACTGTTGAGATAGGCACCTTCACATGCTTCCTGATCTCAGCTCCGAGGAAAACATTCGGGCCTTTTTCAAGGAACTGTGTCGGATGAGTACGTATATAAAGTTCAAGATCTTCATGGATACCCGCGGACACGTTGATGATATCGCACTTGTCTTCTATCATCTTTGCAAGTCTTATTCCGTCTTCAAGAGTAAGACCGCCTTTGAGATATTCATCGCCGCTCATGCGCACATCTATGGGGAAATAAGGCCCGACTGCTTTACGGATCGAATCAAGAGCCATGAGCAGAGGTTTTGCCCGGTTCTCGAAGCTGCCGCCGAAATCGTCTGTCCTGTGATTTGTGCGCTCTGAAAGGAACTGTCCGAAGAACCATCCGTGGCCTGCATGAAGTGTGCACATTTCAAATCCCGCTCTCTGCAGGACGGCAGCGCCTTTTCCGAATGAGTCTATGACCTCAAGCAGCAGGTCTCTCGGCATTTCCTTTACAGGGCCTGCAGGTGTCATCTCATCACTTGCGCCATAGGCTATCTTGCCGTCTTTCAATACTCCTGCCATGCTGGCAAGTCCGCCCCATTTTCCGCCGTGTGACAGTTCAGCGCTGGGAACGGCACCGTGGCGTTTGATGGCACGCGCGAGCTGTGCCAGACCGACCAGCGAAGTGGGATTATCGAGCTCGACCTGACGGTCATGTGACTTGCCTGTAGCTGAATGCACTATGCTCTCACCCATGGTAACAACCGCTGCTCCGCCTTTGGCTTTAAGCTCATAATAAGCGATCGTATCCAATGTCAGGTTTCCGTCCACCGCGCCCCAGTTAAGTGATGTAGGGGCGGAAAAGATCCTGTTTTTAAGTGTCAGTCCGCCGAGTTTGATTGGCTGAAAAAGATGTTCGTATTTATTGTTTACCATTATTTATCCTCAAAGCATGTCCTGGATAGGAGTTGTTCCGAAGACTTCTTCCCAGCCGGCGCGTACACCCTTGTGTACTCCCTGGAAATTGCGGTCGGCAAAGCACCTGTCAAAGTCGAACGGATCAAGAGTTATGGATCCGGCACCGGTGCTTATAAGATAGCTGATCTCATCAGGGTTGCGCGGTGCGCAGGCCATGATCTTGCCGGAGCAGTGATATTTGTCAATGTATGTTGTCAGGGCATCATAGACCATCTTCGGATTGCATCCGCCGTAGAGGCCATGGTCATCCAGTCCGCCCATTTCCATCATGGCATAGAATACCGAAACATATTTAGCACCTGCCTGCAGCGCGCATACACCCTGCAGAGTGGACATTACCTGTGTGCCGCATACATCTATGCCTTTAGCGGACAGTTCCATGATGGCGGTAAGTCCGTCTGCGCACGTAGGGATCTTGATAACTGTCGGCTGGTGGCCGATAACAGAAAGAATGGTGTCAACATCTTTCATGATGCCTTCATAGTCATTTGACGGTGTCTGTACAAACAGTTTCCTCTCACCGGCTGCCTCACGGAGTTCCTTAAGGATGTTAATGTAATCGGTGCGCTTGTTGTCGGCAACCATCTGCGGATTGCAGGTCAGGCCGCTGAACGGGAAACGGTCGATATACTTTTTAGCCAGTTCCGGATCTCCGGTATTTAAGAATATTTCAAAATCGCTTGCATACTTATACATGATCATTATCTCCTCTCATTTCATTTATATATCTGCGGAAAAGCTCTCTGCCTTCCACTCTTCTGCTTCTTCAAGTCTTGCCTTTATGGACATCTGTAAAATGTTGTAAGCAAATGATGTAAACACAATATGCCTCGGCGGGTTATCGCTGTCAACCACCTTCAGAAGTACCTGCGCGCATTTGGCAGCATCTCCGGTATCCGCGGTGTGATCATCTTCATTTCCCCAGCGTTCTGTTTCCGCCGCAATGACATTTTTGTAATCGTCTATCCGCCTTGCGCAGAGTTTCGCCCTTCTGGCCATGTTTGTTTTGATGGGGCCCGGCTGGATGATCACGACACGTACGCCGAATTCCTTCAGTTCATGATAGAGCGCCTGTGACATGCCCAGAACAGCATGCTTTGTGGCGCCGTACATGCCCTCTGCCGCTATCGTATCTACCGCCGACAGGCTCGTTGTCTGAACGATGGTTCCGCTGCGTCTTATACGCATGTGCTCTGCAGCTGCCTGGGTCACGAACAGTGTTCCGAAGAAATTGCAGTCGAAGATCCTGCGGGCCTCATCTTCGCTCATCTCTTCCACTGCTCCACACTGCATGTATCCGGCATTGTTCACGCAAACATCAATATGGCCAAAGTACTCCACTGCTTCAGCGAATACCTTATCTACCATGTCCTTTTTCGTAACATCCAGATACTGCACCAGTACCTGATCGCCGTATTTTTCCTTATAGTCTTCCATGTTTTCGGGATCGATCGACGCCGCTGCCACCCGGTCGCCCCTGTTTAAGGCAGCAAGTGTATACTCTCTTCCCAGTCCGGTTGAAGCACCGGTGATAAACCAAGTCTTCATGGTCATTTCCTCCCTGTATATCTTGAAACTACCTTATTCGATATTCATGCATACAGCAACTCTCAATACAGTTATAATTTGCCCATAAATTTTATGTTATGGTGCATTTTCATATTTTGTTATGATCAGGAATGTATTATAATGACCATGACATATATATTTATGATCCATCCCCAAACAGGAGGCACTGCCATGACCTTGTCACAGATTGAATGTTTTCTGCTCGTAGTAGACAAGATGAGCTTCACAGAAGCTGCAAAGATCCTATATGTTTCCCAGCCCGCGATCAGCCGCCGGATCTCCCTTCTCGAAGAGGAACTGGGGATGGAACTGTTTTACCGCAGCAACTCCAGACTCTGTCTCACGGATGCCGGAGTCCGGTTTGCCAGACTGTTCAGGAATTTTATAGATGACTACAGCAGGACCATAAGTGAGATAAGGAGCGAAATGCCAAGCATAACTGGCACAGTTAAGATAGGCTGTGCTGACGGGTGGGACATCAGTCCGTTTCTGAACGGGGCAAAAAAGCAGCTTGAAAGCACTTTCCCCGGGATATCCCTTTCTGTTTCATTTTCCGATCATGAGGTCCTGATGCGCAAACTGGCTAAAAAAGAACTGGACATGGTGATCGAACAGCAGGATCTGTTCACCACTGTTCCCAATGTTGATCTGACCCCCCTTAGAAAAGTCAAATGCATACTTATGTACTCCGCCGGCCATCCGCTGGCCGGGGAGGAAAACCTAAACCTTTATTCATTTAGGGATCATGTATTATACATGCGCTCATCCGCCGCCCTTCAGAATATGAGCGGCACTGTCATCGACGCATGCATAGCCTCCGGTTTCAAGCCGGAGATAGAATATGTTGACTCCCAGGCAGCTGCTTTTGCGAAAATGCTGAGCGATGACGGAGTGTTCTTTGCTGACGAGCTGCTGATCGAGTCACACAACCCGCGTTTCCGTTTTATACGGCTTCCTTTTGACCGCACCATCGCACTCGTCAGTGACAAGGATAAATCCCCTGCCAGCGAGATAGTGGAAAAGACCATCATCAGCTGCTGCCTGGAGCAGTTCGGTTAAATGTTCAGAACTCCACTATCTTTCCGGGGTTCAGTACCAGGTTGGGATCAAATGCGAGTTTGATGGATTTATACAGATCTATCATCCTGTCCCCGACAAAGTCTTTAAGGAATTCTATGCGGCCGTTTCCTATGCCGTGCTCTCCCGAGAGCTGTCCGCCAAGTTCTTTTGAAAGGGCATACAGCTCGCTGAGGCATGCGTGAGTTGCGCTTTCCCACTCTTCATCCGTCATGTCTTCCCCCCGCAGAAGCTCTGTATGGATATTTCCGTCTCCGCAGTGACCGCATGGCTCTACCCTGAGTCCATGGGACCTGGCTATTCGCTTTGCAGCTTTTACATACTCCGCTATGCGGGATC
>SVDE01000032.1 GCA_015057955.1 Lachnospiraceae bacterium
AAAGCGGAAAGTATTCAGGCAGAGCTTCCCCGGACTTCGCAAAGAGATAAAGAAACTTACCGGATCAGACCCCAAGAAGGCAGTCATACCTCTTGAGATGAGCATAGATTATTTCCCCGGCGGAATAGATGTTGACTTCTTCCATCAGACATCGCTTCACGGCCTGTTTGCTGTGGGAGAATGCTGCAGTGCTTACAACGGCGCGGGAGTTTTAGAGGAGAACAAGATCCTTAGCGCGATATGCGGAGGAAATGCCGCGGCCAGCTTCATCGCCGACAGAAACATAAACCTGCTGGGCGGCGAAGAGACTGATCCGGAAGGAACGCCTGAAGGCACAGCCGGCTCAGGAGACGTTCTCTGTTCTTCCACATTCAAAGTGAGGACAGGAGTGATCCTTAAGGATGCCCTCGGAAGGCCGGGGGATGAGAGTTCGCTGAATGAAGCGATCGAGCTGATCGATGGCGTACTTGCTAAGGACCTTACGGAAAATGAAAAGGCCTGGGCCCTTCTTGCAAAGGCAATGGTGCTGTCGGCACTTTACCGCAAAGAGAGCAGAGGCCTGCATAAACGTTCTGATCATCCCGAGACGGATGACAGCTTCGCCGGACTTGTAACAGCTGTCCTTGAGGGCGGAGAGATAAAGACCGGGCTTAAGAAGCCCGATGAAAACGGGGGAGTTCCCCTTACAAGATGACCATGGGATTTGAAAGGTACTCTGCAGGGCACATACTGATCATGGTGATCATAGCGGCTGCCTGCATACTTGGTGCGGTCATATTCCGGAAGCTTCCGGAAAAAGGAAAGAGGGGAACATCCCTCTTTCTTGGCATTGTCATCACGGTCATGGACCTGGTACATTATTGGGTCTACTGGCGTGTCGGGATACTTGGCATCGTATCTTTGCCGCTCCATCTGTGCGCGCTCGCTGTCTATGTGGTTCTGATCCACAGCATATGGAAACCCGACTGGGCCGGGCAGGTACTCTATTCGCTGAGCCTTCCGGGAGTCTGGTGCGCGCTCATCTTCCCCGACTGGACCGCCCATCCGATCCTCAGCTATCCGTCGCTTCACAGCTTCATAATGCACGGGCTCATTTCCATGTACATAATCATGCAGGTCGTAGGCGGGCGGATCGTCCCGCGTTTTTCAAGGATATGGAAATGCGTCATCTTCCTGTGCGTGACCGCTCCGGTTGCTGCGCTTGTAAATCATTTCCTTGGCACCAACTTCATGTTCATGGCAGAGCCGGTCCCCGGCTCGCCCCTCCAGTTCCTGTACGAACTGGCCGGCGGGAACAGCGGCCTTTATGTGGCATTTTTGGTTGTCTTGGCGATGCTGCTGATGACGCTCATGTATCTGCCGTTTGCGATAATTAAACGCCGTTAGGGGGCGGAGTGCCCCCTAACGGCATAAATTGAATCATTCATAGGATAAAAACAACGCGCTAGGGGGCACTTTTTACCCCCTAACGCTTCTTTATTAATGAAAACTGCCCCCTAGCGCCTAGGTTTTGGTATAACAAACACTAGAAACAGTTCATTAGGGGGCAAACCGCCCCCTAACGTCAAAGTATACTTATCAAGTATTCAACCTCTTCATCTGTTGTCGCCCAGCTGGTGGCGATCCTCATGATGACACGGCCGTCATCAAGATTTTCCCAGAAACCGAGAGCTGCTTTTTCAGACAGCCTGTCCGCCTGCGCCTTTTCCAGAACAACAAATATCTGGTTCGTGGGCGAGCCGAAAGCAAGCTCATAGCCTTTCCGTATCAGCGCTGCCCGGATCCTGTCCGCAGCGTTCATGGCAGTCTGCCCAAGCTTCAGATAGAGGTCATCGGTAAACAGAGTGTCGAACTGTATGCCGGCAATGAAGCCTTTGGCAAGGAGCGCGCCGTGCTGTTTGACCTGAGTGAGCAGATGAGGGACAAGACCGTGCTGCGGGATGACGACAGCTTCCCCGAAGAGGGCGCCGCATTTAGTGCCGCCGATGTAGAAGGCGTCGCACAGGGCAGCGATATCGGGAAGAGTTACGTCATTTGCAGGACAGGCGAGAGCATATGCGAGCCTGGCTCCGTCCATGTACAGGGGGATGCCCGCCTCGCGGCAGACCTCGCTTATCGCGGTCAGCTCATCCAGTGAATAAAGAGTGCCATACTCTGTCGGCTGGGAAATGTATACCGCTCCCGGCATCACCATGTGCTCAAAGTTCTCGTCAGCGAAGAAATCCCTGATGAATGTCTCCAGCTCATCTGCATATATCTTCCCGAAATGCTCGGGAAGAGTGAGCACCTTGTGCCCGCAGAACTCGACCGCACCGGCTTCGTGCGTGTTGATGTGGCCGCTCGATGCCGCCACTACGCCCTGCCAGGATTTAAGCAGCGCATCGATCATCACAGCGTTGCTCTGAGTCCCGCCTGCCAGGAAGAACACGTCAGCATCAGGCGCATCGCAGGCGATGCGGATCTTCTCCCTGGCTGCCTCTGAAAACTCGTCCAGCCCGTAGCCGGCGGAGTGCACAAGGTTGGCTTTCTGCAGCGCCTCCAGGATGAGCGGATGCGTGCCTTTGGTGTAATCTGATTCAAATGATGGTCTGTCCATAAAAATACCTCACATGGGTGTCCCGACTTCGATCAGGTTTCCGTCCGGGTCATAGAAACGTATAACCTTCTGACCCCACGAATGGGTCATGAGGCGGTTCACATATACCGTGTCCGGATAGAGTCTTTCCAGCTTTTCAGCGAAAGCCTCAATATCGCTTTCTTCAAAATAGAGCTCGGAGGCATTGTTTTCGGGAATAACGTCTTTGCAAAGAAAGCTCTTCCATATCTCCCGGTCCTGGAGCACCAGTCCTTCGGTAAGGATCATGTTCCCGCCATTGTCAAGGATCACGTCAAGCCCGAACAGGTCGTGGTAGTACCTGCGCGACCGTTCGATATCATTTACAACAATGAGAATGTTTTTCAGCTTCATACCCGCCTCCGTTCATGTATGGAAGGATTATAACATAATGCATGCCGTGACTAAAGTTCCAAAAATGGAATTAAAACGGTTGAATACCATCCACTATTGGATTATAATATATGCAAGGGAGGGCACAGCCATGATGGCATTGGAAGAGATCCGTAGAAAAAAAGCAGAGATGGGACTGACAAATGAGCAGCTTTCAGAAATGTCGGGTGTTCCGCTCGGAACACTGCAGAAGATCATGGGCAATGTAACCAGGTCTCCGCGGTATGAAACGCTGAAGGCACTGTCTGCAGTATTTGAAAACCGGGGGTGGCGGGCCAGAGGGCTTTATGACTATGATCCTGTGCCGGATTATGTCAGGGAGCCGGAAGCGGCATATAATGTCAACCGCCGTCCGATAATAGAAAACACCCACAGTTATGACAGGCAGGGCTCATATACACTGGAAGATTACATGTCCCTTCCCGAAGAGCAGAGAGTAGAGCTCATTGATGGCGTGATATATGACATGGGCGCGCCGAGCCTTCCACACCAGATGATAGGCGGGGAGATATTTACACAGATCATGCAGTTCGTCAAAGCCAATAAAGGTAAATGCATCCCCTTCATCGCGCCGACTGACGTGCAGCTTGACTGCGACAACCGCACGATCGTCCAACCCGATGTCATGATCGTCTGTGACAGATCGAAACTGAATCATAACATGGTGTTCGGCGCACCGGATTTCGTGGCGGAAGTACTTTCACCATCGACAAAGAATAAAGACATTCTGATCAAAAGTGCCAAATACCAGAACGCGGGAGTCAGGGAGTACTGGATGATAGACCCGGCAGAGCGAAAGATCCTGGTCATGAATTTTGACAGGGATACCAGCATGGACATGTACACATTTGACGACAAGGTGCCAATAGGGATCTATGACGGAAAATGCGTAATAGATTTCAAAGAGATATCAGAATACATTTCAATACTGGAGTAAAAAAGCGGCGGACCGTAGGATCCGCCGCTAAAGTCTTACATGGATCAGAACTCAAGATGATGTATGACCGAAGGGTCGATGTGGCTGATGTCAGGCGAGCCTGTGCGGTTTAAGAAGTTGCGAAGCTGGGCGGTATTGTCCCTGATCAGCTTGACTACGCCATCCTTGCCATCGCTGCGGAGAGTCTTCATGACTGCGCGGGCGGTGCATACCAGATCAGCGCCAAGAGCAAGTGCCTTGAAAGCATCCGCACCGGTGTCGATGCCGCAGTCTACGATCACTGTCATGTCGCCCGAGACAGCCTTTTTGATATCCGGAAGGATCATGAGAGGCGGTACGGAGTAGTCCATAATGTTGTGATGGTGTGAAACGATGATGTGCTTAACGCCGGCATTGTCGCAGCAGACCGCGTCGTGGACGCTCAGCACACCTTTGGCAACAAACGGCACTTCAAGCGTGAAGACGATGGTGCGGAGCTCATCGCTGGAGCGCGGTCCGAACTCTACACCCTGCATGCTGTGGTCATAACCGCCGTCACGTCTGCTGTAAGCATGGTCTATGTCGCTGGCGATCGCGATGCAGCCAAGGTCCGTAAACTTCTTCGCCAGATCCAGGAACATGTTCAGGTCGCGGTACGGTTTGACCACCATGGCGGCCTTGGCACCGCTGCCAACAACAGCCTTGATCTCGTCATCGGTCATATGCTCATTCAGCCACATGATGGTGTTCAGCTCGCCGGCTGCCTCGGCTTCCCTGAGGATCGCATTCTCACCCATGAACTCATATCCGGCGATGGCACCGAGCATGATCGGAGTGGCAAGTTTAGTGCCGAAGATCTCAGCTTCGGTTGAAGCGAGATCGGAATCGATGATCCTCATCTCGATGAGAAGCTGGTCCAGATAACGTCTGGTGATCTTGTCGGAATTGCCGGTGTTGAACTCCATGAGCTTTTCAAAAGTCATTTCAGGTCTTTTTCCTTGATTATCTGCCATTTCAGAAACCCCCTTTTATTTAGCATTCGATAACTATATAAATTATAGCACATATTTACAGGAAGCCGTATAATCAAAACAGGAAAAGAAGGGAGGATGAAACATGCGCAGGATACTGGTCGTCATAGACATGCAGAATGATTTTATAGACGCAGCGCTGGGTACACCCGAGGCCGCAGCCATAGTGGAAAATGTTAAAGCCAGGATCAGAGAGTATCCGCCTGAAAATGTATATGCCACCATGGACACCCATGGCGAGAACTATCTTGATACCCAGGAAGGGCAGTTCCTTCCGGTGCGGCACTGCATCAGGGGAAGCGAAGGCTGGCTGATAAGGAAAGACATCGCAGAGCTCCTTACCGGAGCGCACATATTTGAAAAACCGACTTTCGGAAGCACCGCTCTTGCTGCAGAGCTGACCAGTATAGCCGCCACCGAAGAGATCGAGCTTGAGCTCGTCGGTCTGTGCACAGACATCTGCGTTGTGTCAAATGCACTTCTTCTTAAGGCTTACATGCCTGAGGTGATGATATCAGTCGACAGCTCCTGCTGCGCGGGAGTCACACCCGAAAAACACCTTGCAGCGCTCGAGACCATGAGATCGTGCCAGATAGCGGTTAAATGAGGAAACAGCCATGCCATTTCAGATAATAAGAAACGACATAACAAAAGTTAAAGCCGATGCCATAGTGAACACTGCCAATCCCGAGCCTGTGTACGGGCGCGGGACCGACAGCTCTATTTACCAGGCCGCCGGCGCGCAGGAACTCCTTAAGGAGCGTGTAAAGATTGGCCGCATCGAGCGCGGAGAGGCGAAGGCAACGCCTGCCTTCAACCTGGACGCGAAGTACATCATCCACACTGTTGGACCGCGCTGGGAAGGCGGAAAAGGCGGAGAGCTAGAAACATTAAGAAACTGCTACAAAAACTCACTGAAGCTGGCGGCAGAACTCGGGTGCGGAAGCGTGGCATTTCCCCTTATTGCTGCAGGCACATACGGATTCCCAAAGGATGAAGCGCTCAGCATCGCCATGAGCGAGATCTCCGCATTCCTGATGAAAGAAGATTCCGACATGGAGATAACCCTGGTGGTGTATGACCCCACCGCATTCCGCCTGTCGAAAAACCTGTTCATGGAGATCGAGTCCTTTATCGACGATGAAGATGTCAAACTCGCCCACATGCATGATTACGACCTGCCTTACGGCTCGAATGTAAGCCGGCGCCTCAACCGGAGGGAAGAACCCCCGAAACAGGAGTTCCTGCCGGCCAGCGAATGTATTTTCCGGGACAGGCTTATCGTTCTCATGAACGAAAAAGGCATGGATAACACGGCAGTGTATAAAGGGGCAAATGTTTCCAAAGGCGCATTCTCCAAGATAATGTGCGGCGACACAAAGATCCCGAAGAAGGACGCTGTCATGGGGTTCTGCATAAGCATGAAGCTGAACCGGTCTGAAGCGGCAGATCTGATGGCAAGCGCCGGCTGGGCATTCAACCCGTACGACAGGCGTGACCGCATCATCGAGCGCCTTCTTATTTCCGGCAAAGACATATTTGAAGTGAATGAAGCCTTGTTCGCTGCAGACTTTTCCTGCCTCGGATATTGATTGTCTCCCGGCGGGAGACCTTTCCCCGGCCGCAACGGTGTATCCTTCATACAACAACAGTTGAAGCACCGGGAAGGAGGACTAAAAATGTACGGAGCAATACTTGGAGATATCATAGGCAGCAGATTTGAATTTGACCGTGGCGGATGGACAAAGGAGTTTAAACTCTTCACTGGAGAAAGCACCTGGACAGATGACACCGCAATGACAGTGGCAGTAGCCGAGGCTTTGATCGAAGCCGGCAAAGACGCCGACATGCAGACCCTGGAGAAAGCGGTAAGGACATCCCTCAGAAAATGGGGGCACATGTATCCTTATGCCGGATACGGCGGCAGGTTTTACGACTGGCTGCATTCAGAGAACGATGAACCCTATTACAGCTATGGAAATGGCTCGGCGATGCGTGTAAGTGCAGCAGGCTTGCTCTACGACTCACTTGAGAGGACGCGCGAAGCAGCCCGCGCAACCGCAAATGTCACCCACAACCATCCCGAAGGCATCAAAGGCGCTGAATGCACCGCAGCAGTGATGTACCTCGCCAGGACCGGGATGCCTAAGGAAGAGATACGGGATTATGTCATCAATGAATTCTGCTACAACCTTAGCGAGTCCGTAGATGAACTCAGGGCAAGGCACGGACATTATGAGTCCTGCATGGATTCACTCCCCAAAGCCCTCACTTCATTTTTCGAGGGAACCGGCTTTGAGGACATTATCAGGAACGCGGTCTCGCTCGGAGGCGACACCGACACACTCGCGGCCATCGCCGGGGCGATGGCGGAAGCCTGCTACGGCGTTCCCGCGGAGCTGAAAGAGGAATGCCGGGATCGGATCCCGGAGGACATGAGAGAAGTCTTGGATAAGTTTTATGAAAAGGCTGCCGCAGTTTAACGCGGCAGCCCATTTTTTGTTACCTCTTTCTTGCCTTGTAATCGCTGTCGATCCTCTTCTTCCAGCCGGCTCCCTTGAGGACGCCGTTTGACCGGACTTCGCAGACCGCTTCACTCAAAACATCGTAGTTGAGGGTTGTACCCATCGGATCGCAGATGAAATTGGCAGCTTTGTCGGGCTTGATGCCGACCCTCCCGGCAACCTCGACCGCATCAATGTTGGCACCGAGGAATAGGAACTCCCAATTGTTCTTTTCCTTCTGCTGCTCGATCATGCGCTTTACGTCGCCATAGCTGTAATTCCTGCTGGCATTCTCGTAGCCGTCAGTCGTGATGACGAAAATGGTCTTGCCCGGCTTGTCTTCCTCGCGGGTATATTTGTGGATGCCTTCGATGTGCTTGATGGCGTCGCCCACAGCGTCAAGCAGGGCAGTGCATCCGCGCACATAGTATTCCTTTTCTGTGATGGGACGTATTTCCCTGATGTCGACACGGTCGTGGATCATCTCAGTCCTGTCATCGAACAGGATGGTCGTCACGAATACATCGCCGACGCCGTCCTTCTGCTTCTCGAGCATGGCGTTGTATCCGCCGATGGTGTCCTTTTCGAGCCCCTGCATGGAGCCGCTCCTGTCAAGTATCATTACAAGTTCTGTGAGATTGTTGTTCATGTTGTATACCTCCTTTTGTTTTATCTGAGGTAAGCATAAATGAACAGGAGATGCGGCGGGTCGCCTCGCAGGCGACAAATTGTGGGGGCTGTCCATGTAAAATGCAGATATCGGCCATTTACCCGGACTAAAATAGGCAGTTGGATCCATGTATTTTGGATAAAATCACGATTTACATGGACCTGAAAACCATGTAAAAAGAACAATTATTATTTTTACATGGACGATTTTCCCCGTTTTTGTCCATGTAAAAATGCAGAAAAAGAAAAATGCATGGAAGAACAGCATGAAAAACGTCCGTGTAAAATCCCGAAAAAGACATTTTACACGGACGGAAGTGGATCAAACAACATCTCTCATTCAGCCTGCAGGCCCAGCAGCGGCTGGTCATAGTAAAAGAGCAGCGCGTTCACTTCGGTCAGGTCATAGATCTCATGCTCAATGCAGTAGCGCGCGATGAGGTCGGCACGGCTGCTCGGGGAAAATGCGTAGCCCGCGCGGCTCAGCAGGTCGACAGCCTCATCCATGTTCAGTTCGAGCGCGAATGCCAGGGCGAGCGCCGTCTGCTTTTTGGGGCGGTAGTCGGGGTTGCTCCTGATCTTTGAAAAATGCCTCCTGTCGATCTCGGCTTTCTTATAAACTTCCGAGTCGGTCAGCTCTTTCTTATCTATCAGCTTAAGAAGGTGGGCCTGAAAAGTATCTTCGACATTTGAGAGAATGTCATCGATCGGACCTGCGGCCTGGTCGGAACACACGCCCACCTCTGAATACACAGAGGGGCGATCGGCGCATACAGGAGCATCCTCACAGAGTTCTGCCTTCTCCGGCTCTTCAACAGCCTCTTTTTTGGAAAGTTTGAAACTACTGAATATCCCATGCCTGCGCTTGGGAGCCGCTTCCTGCGAAGGCATCGGCGGTGCCGCATAGTTCGGCATGGGCGCCTGAGACGGTGCAGCATGGTGCCCGGACATTTCCGGGGAAGGGTGAGCCCCCACGCTTTGGAATCGGACTTCATTAAGTGCGATGTACGACATGACACCGGAGAGCACATCGTCAGGTATGTATACAGTTATTCCGTTATAAGTGATCTCTTTCATGGCACAATTGTATCACATAAATACTTTCATTATCGGGAAAATTATGTTTTAATATAGCAGTAGGCACGAAGCCTGCGATGCTGTGCAGAAGCCGGCCAGACTCACGAAAGACTTATTTTACAAGGTGTTATTGAAAACACGCGCTCTCCAGAAGGGGAATGCGTATTTTTTATTCTAAGGGGGAAAACACCATGCATATGGCAGATGCACTCTTGGCTCCCGCAGTAGGCGGAGTCATGTACGCAGCAAGCGCAGGCGTTGCTGCATTATCGATCGTAAAACTGAAAAAAGAAAATGATCTGGAACTTAACAACGGCATAAAGGAACTGCCCAAGATGGCTATCCTGGCAGCCCTCGTATTTGCCGGACAGATGATCAACTTCACGATACCGGGAACCGGATCATCCGGGCATATCTGCGGAGGTATGCTGCTGACGGGACTGTTGGGCCCGTATGCGGGCTTCCTGTCTATGATAGCGGTGCTGCTCGTGCAGTGCCTGTTCTTCGCGGACGGCGGACTGCTCGCTCTCGGGGCAAATATATGGAACATGGCATTCTACGGATGCTTCGTCGGATATTTCCTGATCTGGAGACCGTTCATGAGGTCGAAGGCATTTGCAGGCGCGGGGGAGAAGGCCGCAAACCGCCTGAAGATCATAATCGCGTCCATACTCGGCTGCGTGATCTCACTGCAGCTCGGGGCATTTTCGGTAGTGCTTGAGACCTCGATCTCGGGCATAACTGAGCTTCCGTTCGGTACATTCATGCTGCTGATGCAGCCCATCCATCTTGCGATCGGATTTGTCGAGGGACTCATCACGGCTGCAGTCCTGGTATTTGTCAATGAAGCCAGACCTGAGATGCTAAGAGATGTCGGCACGGCAAGAGAGGGAGAGGGCAAGCTCTCATTCAAGGGCACGCTCATCGTACTTGGCATTGTCACACTGGTAGTTGCAGGCGGCCTGTCGCTCTTTGCAAGTTCTCATCCTGACGGACTCGAGTGGGCATTGTTTGGAAATGCCGAGGAAGGATATGCCGAGAACATGGGGCTGGACGAAGAAAACTACGGAGTATCGAGCGAGATAGCGGATACTGCCGGAAATATCCAGAACAATACATCATTCCTTCCGGATTACGCACTCCCGGATAATGACAGCCCTGCCGGAACGACGCTGTCAGGCATAGTCGGCGCGGCGATCGTCGCAGGAATAGCAGCCCTGCTGTGCATTGCGGGAGGCATAATACATAAAAAACGGAAAAGGGCCCAAACCTGATATAAATGACCAAAGCAGAAAAAGCCCGTAACGAAATAGGCGCAGTCGAAAGACTGGCGGCTGGAGATTCACCTCTCCACAGAATAAGCCCGCTTGCAGGGCTTTTTCTGACTGTTCTCTTTATAGCGGTCACTGTCTCATTCCATAAATACAACATCACATCACTGATCGTGATGGTCATAGTCCCGGTGCTCGGATATTTCATTTCGGGCATCCCGGTGTCCACATGCTTTATCAAGCTCAGGATCGTCATGCCGCTCGTTTGTGCGCTGGGACTCATAAATCCGTTCCTGGATAAAAACATCATCATGCGGGTAGGAAGCGTCGGCATCAGCGGCGGAGTCATTTCCATGATCACGCTGATGCTCAAAGGCATTTTCTGCCTGATGATGAGCTTCCTGTACATAGCGACGAACCCCATCGATGAGATCTGCGCAGGACTAAGGAAGATACATTTTCCCAAAGTGCTCACGGCGCTGTTTTTGCTGACATACCGCTACATCTCGGTGCTGCTTGGCGAGGTGGCGGTGATGACAGAAGCTTACCAGCTAAGGAGCCCCGGCCAGCGCGGGATCAAAAAAGCGGCGTGGGGCTCATTTCTGGGACAGCTCCTGCTGCGCAGCATGGACAGAGCGCAGAACCTTTATGACAGCATGAACCTGCGCGGTTTCAGCGGAGAGTTTTACACAGTATCCCGGAAAAAGTATTCCTCCTGGTCATGGCCGGCAGTGATACTGACCGGGGCATTTATCATAGCAGTTAGAGTGTTTAACGTCGCCGGGCTGATCGGCTCGGTATTCGTAAGGTGAGACGATGATCATATTTGACAAAGTAAGCTATTCATATCCTGACGGCACGGAAGTGCTCCGCGAAATGTCCTTCCATGTGGAAAAGGGCAGCAGCGTTGGTCTGATCGGGGCAAATGGTGCCGGCAAGAGCACCATCATTAAGGCAGCCCTGGGGCTGATCGCTGCTAAAGGCAGCATCACTGTGGCAGGACTTGGCATGACGAAGGCAAATCTTCCCGCCATAAGGAAGGCTGTTGGCTGCGTCCTGCAGGATTCGGATGATCAGATGTTCATGCCGACGGTCCTTGATGACATGATCTTCGGGCCGATGAACTACGGAGCGAGCCGAAAGGAAGCTGAAGAGGATGCAGATGCTGTGCTGAAGGAGCTCGGCATCGAAGAGCTAAAGAACAGATACAACCATAAGATCAGCGGCGGAGAGAAGCGGATGGCTGCCATAGCCACGATCCTTGCGATGAAGCCGGAGGCGATGCTGCTCGATGAGCCGTCAAGCTCGCTTGATCCGTATAACAGAAGACGCCTGATAGGGATACTCAATTCCCTGGATGTTACAAAAGTCATCGCCAGCCACGACCTTGACCTGGTGCTCGACACCTGCGATAAAGTGATACTGGTAAATGACGGAAGGGTTGTTGCCGAAGGGGATGCAGATATCATCCTCAGAGACAGGGAACTGCTTGAAAAAAACCGTCTTGAACTGCCATTTCGTCTTCAGTGATTTATTGAAACCAGCCTGAATCTGTGCTATTCTTACTCGATGAGGGTATTAAGGAGGCATGGCATGAATATCCTGGTGATAGACGCCCAGGGCGGCGGGCTTGGAAAGCAGGTAATATCAGAGCTTAAAAAGCATTTTCCCGAACAGAGCATCATTGCTGTAGGGACTAACAGCGCTGCAACTCAGAACATGCTGAAAGCCGGAGCTGACGAAGCTGCGACCGGCGAAAACCCCGTTATCGTCTGCAGCAAAAACGCGGACATCATCATCGGACCCATAGGAATAGTCATAGCCGATTCAATGCTTGGGGAGATAACCGCAGCCATGGCCGCGGCAGTCGGAAAGAGCCGGGCAAAGCGCATACTCATTCCCATGGAAAACTGTGACAACTGTGTTGTCGGAACAAGAGGCATGTCAGTCACCGCCAAAACAGCGGAAGTGATAAAGGAAGTAGCAGCTCTCATATCATGAAACTCAAAATAATCATTACCAGCTTAATAGCTGTTATCTTACTGGTCGCCGGCGCATATCTTGCGGGCGTCTGGTATTTTTCATATTTTTCATATCCTCTTACGCACATAGAGGGGATCGATAAAGATCTCGGCTTCATGCAGGAGGACCAGATCACCAACATCGTGAAGGAAGCCCTTCCCGATCATCTTTCCGTGTCATTTCCCGACGGACTTAAAATGCGCATAAACCTCAATACCTACCGCGACACTGAGAAGATCAGCCGCACCGGTCAGCAGATCCTGGAAGCGCAGGATCCTTGGTACTGGATATCCGAGATCTCCGAAGAGCACGACTTTTCATATACGACCGGGGATTTCTATGACACTGCCAGCATGGACAGGGAGATGAACAGTTATACAACTCTCTATGATTCCGGTTATGAGTCTGAGAACGCGTACATTGAAATAGATAAAAAAGATCACACCTACAAAATGGTAGACGAGGTCGAAGGAACCAAGATCGATAAAGACATATTTATCACAGGCATGGATGACAAGGTGATGAAAGGCGCGCTGTTCACAGATGATCTTACACTTGACTTCAGCGAAGATGCATACATCCCGCCTGAGATCACTAAGGAAGATGAGGACCTTAACAATGTCATTTCCTGGCTCCAGTACATGACAGACAGAGTCGTTTACGTGGACTTTAACGGCGCGATCGAGCAGATCAGGATTGGAGATGTCTGCGACCTTGACAAACTCATGAATGAAGGCACGCTCGTGATAGATGAGAAAGTAGCCGAGGATTTTGTCAACAAGAACGGCGACACATATGACACATTTGAGAAATACAGGAAATTCAAAAACCACAAGGGCGAAGAGATCCTTGTCGGCGGAGAAGGAGATGATGAGTCCAACTACGGATTCATACTGAACAGGGAAGAGACCAAAGATCTCCTGTATCAGGCTCTCACGACGGACGGCATGGATACAGTGAAAGCCGTCTGGAAACAGGAAGGTTATTCCCATTTTAACGGACCGAGCGACATTGGCGACACTTACATCGAGATAAGCATTGCGGAGCAGCACCTGTGGTATTACAAAGACGGTCAGCTTTTCCTTGACACTGACGTTGTAACGGGTCTTCCGCGTGACGGCCGCGCCACCTCAAGGGGTGTCTACAAGATCTTCTCAGAAGGCGAGCACGTCAACCTGCAGGGAACGATGAACGGTGAGAGCTGGGATTCATGGGTCGACTACTGGTTCTCCGTGACATATTCCCAGATAGGTATCCACGATGCGTCGTGGAGATCTGAGTTCGGCGGCGACATCTACATCTACAACGGCTCGCACGGCTGCATCAATGTCCCGCGCCCCGCAATGGAAAGACTTTATAGAAACACATATGTAGGCACGCTGGTAGTGATCTACTAAAGAGACGAAATGAGAACTACAACGCACCAACCCCGTCTGCTGAATGCATTGCTCACAGGAATCTGTTTCCTATTGACATCCACCGCTTATCTGGCATGGACTTATCACATCATGGAGCTGGCGAAGGCGCCGCTATCTGATGCAATAACCCTGATAATAGGTTATCTGTTTCAGGCTGCCGGGGTAGGACTGTTCTCACTGTTTACAAAGTACAGAAAAGATCAAATACAGATATCTGTTTACATCGTACTGGGTCTTCACATGGTATTCATGATCCCGGCCGTACTCAGCGCAGGACTGGTTCAGGCAGCAGTGTTCGGAAGTATCATGAATCTTCTTTGCGGATGGATCGCGGGTTACTACCTGTACAGGCTGACAACAGGGATAAAGGCCGCACACTCGGCAATGACGCTGGGGATCGGATACAGCGCGGCCATAATAATTTCGTGGCTTCTTTCACTTATAGGTGACGGATATCTGTATAACTCCTGGATCATACTGATAATATGCTTTGTCTTTTCCATGATCGCTGCCCTGATCATCCGCATGAAACCCCGTGTTGAGGAGGATGCGCTGACGGGCAGTGACTTGCCGGTCAAATCACCGCCTGCCGGAGAAAAAGCATTTCGCACATTGCTGATCCTGGCAGTGTTCTTCATTCTTTTGATCAGCATGGTAAACAGCTGCGGATTCGGATTCCCTTCCGGAGACGTGATGAACGGTATAAGCCTGGAGTTCTCCCGACTGTTTTATGCAGCAGGCCTTCTGCTTGCAGGATTTGTAAATGACAGGAACAGGCGGCACGGGGCCATATGTGCGGTGATCGCGCTGGTTGTCCCGTTCATCATGCTGGCGATCAAAGGAGAGCCCGTCTCCATGATGATCTTCTGGATACTGAGCTATTTCACATTCGGTTTCTATTCCATTTACAGGATGATCCTGTTTTCTGACATCGCAAGGGAAAAAGGACTGATATATCTCTGCGGCTTCGGACTGTTTATCGGAAGGATCGGCGATGCGGCAGGAGAAGCGGTCACTTTAACGCTGTCGGGCCTTACCATTATCATGATAGCCATTACCGCTACACTGTTCATGGCTGCCGTGATATTGTTTTTCCGCGTCTATCAGTATATATATCTGCCTGAGACAAAAATGCAGAGGAGCGAACGGGAGATATTCCAGCATTTTTCAGAGAGGCACGATCTGTCATCAAGAGAGCGGGAAGTGCTCCGTTTCCTACTGGAAGAAAAGACAAATAAGGAGATCGCGGATGCCTTATCCATCTCTGAAGGAACTGTAAAATATCATATCCATAATCTTCTGCAGAAGACCAGCTGCAGCAACAGACTGGACCTTCTCGCTGCATTTTCCGCTGAACAGGACATCTGAAAGCGGCTTCTTACCCTGACCTTACCTAAAACCTACCCTGAAAAAACCCTGACTGGCCGGAACCTTACTTGAGGCTCAGGCTGTTTGTGGATAGTGTATAGATGTATGAGTATACTCATGTATCTTTATTGAAGGGCAGGTAGAAAAAATGAAATGGAAAATTGGTGCTGTACTCCTGGCGCTTTGCATGATCCTTTGCCAGATACCGCTGACTGCGGCAGTGGCTGAGGATACTGTGTCTGAGGAGGAGTTAATGGAAGCTTCTGACAGCGGATCTTTTGAAGCAGAGGGTCCTGCCCGAAGTGCAGACGGCCAATATGCGATCAATATCTTTTATAACCATTCAAATGGTACAGTGATCGCCCTGGTAGACGATGTTCCCGCCACGAGAGCTAACGGCGGAGATCTGGTCTATCTTGCGATCGCACCCGCATCCGGCTATGAATTCAGCAGTGCCGGGCTCATTGTTAATAACTCAGACGGGGAAAGCATACGGACGGTACCGCAGGCGGATGGGACTATCAGCTTCCTTATGCCGGATTCGACAGTGAACGTTACAGTACTGTTCACTATTTCCGAGGATGATCCTCCGGTAACTCCTACACCTGTGGATGAGGTCTCTCTGTTTGCGGGTCAGCCTACGGTTGGAGAAACGACCGACACGGAGGACCCCGAGGTGACAACCTCTGATTGGACATATGAAGTCACGGAAGCATTCTGGGCTGACAGTTCAGGTAACGCGATATCTGCACCTCTTACTTTTGAAAGCGATGCGACGTACTACATTGCTGCAACGTTGAAAACATACTGGGAAGCAGATGCTACCTATTTCTTCCCGCAGGCAGATCTGACTGTGAGCATTGAAAACGGTGCGCTCGCTGGCCCGCCGATCATAACAAATGTATACGGCGCAGCGTCAATAATGGAACTGATCATTGCCGTGGAACCTGTCGTGAGGCGTACTGGAGAACAGATCCAGGTTTGGGTCGGCAGCGTGGACGGCAACACGATGATGGCTGAGGCCGGCGGCAAGGTTGCCACGAGCTATACACCCAGCGAACCTAACATATATGATTTTGGGAAGAACGGTGAATTTGTTGCCGGGGATATAGTGCAGTATTACGTGGGGGATGAGATCACTGTAACTGCACAGGCTGACACGGGCCACCGCTTTGTCGGCTGGTACCATGTCAACATCGATTACAACATGAGCGGAGGCGACACTGACTACAATGGCATCTCGCCCAACAAGGCGTATGAAGGCAGTGCTTTCTCCACCGCTTCAAGCTTCACTTATAAACCAGGCACTACGATCCTTGACGGCGATAGTGAACCCCTGCGGTATGTTTGTGCCGTTTTCGAGGAAGATGCAGCTCCTTCACATGAATATAATGAGATCCAGGTCTGGATAGGTGATATCGCCGGGAACGAGCCGGGAGATGGCTTCGCAGGCGGCAAGGTCGCCGTTTCATACACGCCTTCATATGATGAAACTGAGGATGTTGTGGAAAAGGACGGAACCGAATTCAGTTACAGCCAGATCTTTGGCTGTTATCTGGGAGATGAGGTCACGCTTCATGAACAGCCTGAAGAGGGATATGGTTTCGTTGGCTGGTATCTGGCGGATGGAGAATGGCCTAAAAACGGCCCGGAGAAATATACAGGCGACATGCTCTCTGACCAGGCGGACTACACATTTGAATTTACGGGAACGAACCGCCTTATCTGCGCAGTGTTCCGGGAGGAAACTGTGCAGACCTGCACCGTATCATTTGATCCCGGTACGGGAACAGGCAGCATGGATGATGTCACTGTAAGTGTCGGCGAGGAGTACGAACTTCCTTCATGCACATTCACACATGCCAATGCGCAGCGTGATTTTTACAAATGGTCCGTGGACGGCGAACTTCTGGATCCGGGCGATGTGATCACCGTGAGCGGGGACACTACCGTCATCGCAAAATGGATTGATACCGGCCGGGCAAGAACGATCGATAACTCTGTCGACAGGAGCACGACAGAGGTCGTGGGAACGCTGTCGATCACAGATACGCGGACAGGCGAGACGACGGAAGAGAACACGTTTGATGAAATAACATCTTCCGGGTTCACAGAGCCAACCAACCCTACAGTCGAGGCCGCGATAAATGAAGCCAAGGACGCCACAGCGGCAAAAGCCCGGGAGATCGCTGAAGGGCACGATGTGACGTTCGTATCTGAAAATGTTGATGGTCCGCGGATCATAAGAACGACCGACGAGCGCACTTTTACCTATTTCACACAGGAGGATGATGCGGGCGACTATGTCGTATACCTGATAATCGATGGAGAATTGTCTCACAGTTGGCTCTATGACGTGGATGTCGAGGCGGAATATGAGAGTGGCATTGCTTTCACGATGCACTGGTCATCCGCCGATGGCGTTGACCTGATGGACCCCATAACAGTTGAGGCAGAGGAAGGCATGCGCCTTGACGCCGCTCTTACTGCTGCGGGCAAACCGTATGTAGATCTCTTTGTAAAGGATGGTTACGAGGACTACGGCTATCGTTCATTAGGTCCCGTTGACAGCTATGCAGATGAGGACGAATTCTATGATGATTGTATCAGTGGAGATTTCATCATAGAGGAAGATATCGATATCTACGTGGTGATGTTCAAAAAACAGGACGCAGCGGAGATCACCATCGGGACACCGGTCTGCGGCAGCACCGATGCACCGGAGGTCTCTGTTTCCACAAGCGAGTGCAGCATAGAGGGCACACCGCTATGGATAACGGATGTTGATTCGCACGATCCGTACGAGGGAGAGCTTGTCGGAGGAAACGATTACCTTGCAGAGGTCCGGCTGGTGCTTGACTTTCGTTATTTCTTCGCCGATGACGCACAGATCACAGTGAACGGCGGAGAGAGTGAGTCTGTTGAGCTGACACCTGATGACAGGTGCATCATCGTAGCCAGGGTCTCAGTGGAGCACGACCCAGCAGACCCTGTGGAGGAGAACACAGTTCAGCCCACATGTACTGAAGCGGGCAGCCACGATGATGTCGTGTATTGCAAGGCTTGCGAGGAGGAGATCAGCCGCACGAAGGTGACCGACCAGGCGCTTGGCCATGCTTGGGGAGACTGGACCATAACCAAAGCAGCCACTGAAACAGAAGACGGTGAAAGGATCCGCGTCTGCGGTAATGATCCGAAACACACCGAAAAAGAAACGATACCGAAACTGCAGGTTGTCTACAGTGTTTCATCCGGAAACGGAGGCGTTCATACGATCCTCAGCGGGAAAGATCTCGTATTCACTTTTGTCAGGTCGGTGAATGAAAGTACTGCATTCAGCCATTATACAGGAATAAAGGTCGACGGTTCTTCCGTTGATGAGAAGAACTATACAGCAGTCTCCGGAAGCGTGATCGTAACTTTGAAGTCTTCATATCTGGATACGTTGTCCGTCGGGGATCATACACTGACAGTTCTTTTCGATGACGGCAATGATGTGGACGCAAGCTTTACGGTAAAAAAAGACACTGCGCCGGAAGACAACAAGAAAGATAATGAGCAGAAAAAAGACGAGAAATCACCTGCGACAGGAGAACACAGCTTTATTGGTATATGGGCCGCAATGGCGATGATCGCGCTTTGTGCCATTACACTTTTAATTGCTATGAGAAGAAGGTATAACAGATAAAACAGTACCGCTGTGGGGAAGGGTGCCCCATAACGGAGTCACATTAACGGATCTGCCCCATAGCGCCAGGTTTTCAATAAGTCTACGGCACAGACCCCGGCGTTATGGTGCAATTTGGACCCTAAAGGTCGCGTTATGGGGTACGAACATAACGCCATAGTTTCAGTAAGATAATGTCAGAATAAGTGCCGCTGTGGGGCAAACCGCCTCACAGTGGCATTATATCTCCTTTACCATAATCTTGAAGCATGTACGTACGGATGATATTATCTATATGGTAAGACATGGGAAAATAGTATTGTGAAAGGAGACCGGCATGTCAGATTATTTTGGAAAAGATGTCCCCAAGCTCGGATTCGGACTGATGCGCCTGCCGCGCAAGGGCGTAGTAACAGATATTGAGCAGGTTAAGACCATGGTAGACATGTTTATGGAAGCAGGGTTTACTTATTTTGATACCGCGTACGTCTATCCCGGATCTGAGGCTGCCACAAAGAAGGCGCTTGTGGAGCGCTACCCGCGTGAAAGCTATACTTTGTGCACCAAGATCAACGCTCCGTTTGCACCTACCGAAAAGGCAGCGAAGCAGCAGTTCCGCACCAGCCTTGAGAGGACCGGAGCCGGGTATTTTGACTACTACCTGCTCCATTCGCTCATGGAGAGCAACTATAAATAATATGAAAAATTCCATCTCTGGGATTTCGTAAATGAGCAGAAGGAAAAAGGCCTCATAAAGCATTTCGGCTTCTCGTTCCATGACGGGCCCGAGCTGCTGGATAAGCTTCTGACAGAACATCCTGAGGTGGATTTCATCCAGCTCCAGATCAACTATGCTGACTGGGAGAACCGCTCTGTCACTTCCAGGGCCAATTACGAAGTCGCGCGCGCCCACGGAAAGTCCATCACAGTCATGGAACCGGTCAAAGGCGGCAAGCTTGCCGACCCTCCGAAGGAAGTCAAGAAGCTGTTCAAGGATTACAACCCTGATATGTCCTACGCATCATGGGCGGTCCGCTTTGTCGCCTCACTCGACGGCATCCTGACCGTGCTCTCGGGAATGTCAAACATCGAGCAAATGCGTGACAACATCTCATACATGAAGGATTTCAAGCCGCTGAATGAAGAAGAACAGAGAATCATCCAGGAAGCTCAGCGGATCATCGGCCATTCCTCAACGATCCCCTGCACGTCCTGCCATTACTGTCTGGACGGCTGTCCTCAGGGGATCAGGATCCCTGATATCTTCTCAGCGATGAACAAACAGCTCGGAAACGGCCAGAGAGAGGAGGCAAAGGCAGCCTACGAAGAGGCAGCGCCGGAAGGCCACCGCGCATCAGACTGCATCTGCTGCAGGCAGTGCGAGAGAGTATGTCCTCAGCACCTTCCGATAACCGACCACTTCAAACAGGCGGCGGAGATGTTTGAATAATAAAGTGCCGCTGTGGGGCAGACCGCCCTGCTGTGGAGCTGAGCCACCCCATAGCGGCAGGTTTTCATCAAGTCTACGGAAGAAATCCCAGTGCTATGGGGTGATTTAGAACAATGAGGAGGCGTTATGGGGCACGAACCGCCCCATAACGCCGCAGTTTCAATAAGAGAATGTCATATATAAGGCCGCTGTGGGGCAACAGCGGCACTTTTTCCAAACAACCTAAAATAAAGATTTGTGCGGTCAGGGTCTTTTTCATCAAGAAGCGGCAGGCCAAGTTCGGCCATAAGCGCGTTCATTACATTTATAAAAGAATGATAATTGCTGACGTGGCCAGCAGTGATGGCGATGTATTTGTATCCGGCCAGCTTGAGTGCAGTCTGGCGGTTCATGTCATCAGTATATCTGGCCGCATCCAGATGATGCGCATTGCTGTTGTATTCGACGGCAACCTTATTTGAAAAAGCCAGATCGCATCGGATCTGCGAATAACCAACCAGCCTCTTTCCTTCTTCTGTCAGATCGATCGTTTTGTTCATTTCCAGATGGCTGAGCCCGCAGCCGGACGGCAGCAGAGAAAACATCGCGAGTTTGGTCTCCATTGGCGAATTGGAATAATCCCTTACATATTTCAGGGCTTTTAATGATTTTACCGAGCCGTGGAGATTGTGATTGTAAATCACGTACTCCTTTAACAAAGAGGAAAACGTGAATGATGTCCGCTGCATTTGCCTGAATTTACCTTGAGGCGTTTCATAATACATCGCACACAGGTCGTAGCCGAACTTCACAAGATCGATGAGATCCAGAGTACGGGCGGCAAGCAGGAAACACAGTTCAGGGCTGGCAATGTACATGTCATATCTGCCCCGCTGTAAACGGACAAAGCTCTTTTGGGGAAATGGTCTGGGGTAGGAATGGATCACACAATTAGATCCATAGCGCTTGTAGTTCTGATGCGGCGCCGCAACGTAGAGTGGTCTGCTCAAGTCAAGAAGTTCCGCGACCTCGAATGCGGCCTTTGAATTGACTCTGAACGGGAAACTTGACGGCAGGTTGGTGAGTTTTCTGTTGTTAAATGAATATCCAAGAAGTGAGTAAGGGTCAGAGTTAAGCCAGAACTCACCTGCAGAAGGATAGATAATTGGAATTATCATAGAATTCCCTCCTTTATATGTGCGCAGAACGCGCAAGATGATGGAGTCATTATAATATAGAGAAACAGATAATTAAAGTTGATAATGGCGGTTTGCCCCATAGCGCCATAGTTACATAATCGCCCCCTAGCGCCACAGTTACATCATTATAAGTTTTCCAGTATCTCCCCAATATCTCCATCAATGCAGATGGACCGGGCTTCGATCTCTTTCGGGGCAACTGCCTGCCCGTAATTCAGGCAGGCGTAGATGGCTTTAGGATTGTTATAGGTCATCTGCCAGAATGGGTACTTGATTATGCCGGGGGTGTTCATTCCCACACCGAGCTCCAGGAACAGCACGTGAAGCCCATCATGTGTCCCAAGAAAATCCGAGTATGCAGCGGAAGCCCTGTGCCAGCCTTCATCTTCCACGAAGGTATTGTCGGCGCGGAGGTTCATGCTCATCGGCTCGCCGCAGACAGGGCAGTGAGGGACCAGTTCAGAGGGAACCGTCATCTTGAGCGTGACGTCTTCAGGGACAGTCAATGTGCCGTCTTCCTCAATTGTAAAGCCCTGGGCAAGTACCATTTTGCGCACAGTCTCCTCGTTGTCATAAGTCTTTTTGTGGCATGGCTTGCTGCACTGCCACAGGCCGTAGTCGCCCTGAGTGTAGAAGAGCCTGCTCTTGTCGAACCCCGCCTTCTGGAAGCAGTGGTCCACGTTGGTCGTGATAACAAAATAGTCTTTGTCCTTCACAAGTGAGAGCAGCCTTTCATAGACCGGCCTGGGCGTATCCATGCAGCGGTTGATGTATATGT
>SVDE01000152.1 GCA_015057955.1 Lachnospiraceae bacterium
TTCCTCAAAGAAAAGTTCGGATTGCAGAAAGGCGACTACATCCAGGACAACTTCACCACCATGCATCTCGGAGAGTTTTCCTTCGAGATCGGATTTATGGCCATCAGCGAAGACCATTACGCTTCCTACATGAAGGACTTTTGGGATGAGCTGAACAAAGACATGGAAATGCGCCGCGAAGGCCGCTGCATCATCGGCAAGAACCCTGATGGTTCAGACAAGCTTTGCCCTTACACCAGACGTTGTAAGGGGTGCCCTAACAAGGGACTTCTGGAGCGCTACAATCCGAAGCGTGTGGAGATCCTGTCTCTCGATTACGAATATGACGGAGAAACCTTTGACATCGAAGATACCACGCAGCCGTCCGTAGAGGATCAGGTTCTGGACAAGCTTTGCCCGGAACCTACCGAAGAGGAACTGAAGATCAAGCTTCTGGCTCACTTCGACAAGGAGAATCCCCGCTACGCCAAAATCATCCGTCTGAGCCTGCAGGGATTGTCCATTGATGACATCTGCATCGAGATTAATCTGAAGTCCAGCCGTGGCCGCCAGGAGATCAACAATGCCCATGATGCCGTCTGCGAATACCTGAGACTTCGCCACTGTAAGAAAAATCGCAAATAAGACAAAACAGAGAAAGAGCGGTAACATCCATCATCGGGTGCTACCGCTCTGTTTTCAATGCTTATAGACTGGCTTTCTGCCGTTTAATTGAAATTCATCATGGGACTTGATATCCCTGATCGCCTTCCGAAGTGTTCCGCACCGGGAATGGCTGTGATATGGGTGACTGATTTTATGCTTATGATAGACCAGACAAAGACTCCGATCCTTCAGCTCAACATTATGGATGTACCAGACATGCCGGGTGTTGTTGCTGATCAGTGTTACATCAAAAGCGTCCGCCACAATCACCGTAAAATACTTCCTGTCAATTGCCTGAAGTTCTTCTGTGGTAAACATGATTACCACCTCGCTCCCGGCTCGGCTACCATCTGAGCCCTTATTTTGACTTTCTCGGCCTCATAGCGCTTCTGTAAGGCTTTCATCTCCCTCTCCATGAACTCAGCCTCTGCGGCCTTCACAGCAGCCCTCTCGGCGTCCTGAGCGATGATGATTTTGCCATCTTCGCAGGTGACGGAGATATAATCCCCGATATCAAAGCCTGCCTCCTTAAGCCACATTCCCTTAAGCATGATCGTCGGCGTTTCCCTGTACTTATAGCCGCTCTGTCCGTAGACCTTAACACTTCTCTTCTTTGCCATTATGATTTCCTCCGTTTCTCAGATTGTCGTTGATTGCCAGTTACCGTTCCAAGATCACCGGATCCAGATCATAGGCACCACCTCCCTTCGGCGAAAAAATAAGCTGCCAATGCTTTTACACATCAGCAGCTTTCGCTTTTAGTTCGGTGTTTTATTTTCAGTTCTGATTCTTCTTAGAATCCTTGATACGGTAGTAGTCTTCCAGATCCACATCGATCCTGACTTTCGTATCAGGTTTTCGGTTGCTCAAGAGGCACACGGTCTCCACGTGCACCGTATGCGGGAACATGTCAACGCATGCCGCTTTTGCCAGATCATATCCCGCCTGCTTAAAAGCTGCGAGATCATTTGCAAGGGATGTCGGTTTGCAGCTGATATAGACTATCCTGTCGACACCGTATCCGAGTATCCTGCCAAGCGCCTTGGGATTAATGCCTTCCCTGGGCGGATCAAGTATGATCATGTCCGGTTTCGGAATGCCGGCTCCCTCTTCGCCGCAAAGTACCTTCATCACATCTCCGGCGATGAACCGAACGTTTCCGATACCGTTTAACTGCGCATTCTCCCTGGCACTCATTACCGCTTCTTCAACTATCTCGATACCGATAACTTCAGATGCTGCAGGGCTCATGAGCTGAGCAATGGTGCCTGTTCCGCTGTAAAGGTCATATATCACTCCTCCGCCGTCATAGGATGCATATTCCCTGGCTTTTTCATAAAGCTTCTCACATCCTTTGGAATTAGTCTGAAAGAATGAAAACAGTGATATCCTGAACTTAAGTCCCGATATGCTTTCATATATATGATCAACACCGTAAAGGATGTCTGTCCTGTCGCTTTTTACAACATCAGACAGAGAGTTATTATAAATATGACAGATTCCGGCGATCCTTCCTTCAAGACGCTTTTCTTTCTCAAGTGATAACAGTGTGCCGGCATATTCATTTATTATCCTCTGCTCCGCATCAGGATCGATCTTATCGCATTGGTCAGGCGTAGTCGTTACCAGCGCAACCAGGATCTCTTTATTGAATACGCTTCTTCTTACGAGCAGATGGCGAAGATATCCCCTGTGAGTAAGCTTATGGTTAAAATCGATTTTCCCTGCAGTGTAGAGATCATTAAAAAAATCTCTTGTCACATTTCTGATGATGTTCAGATCTTCATGAACAAGCCTGCAGTCAGTCAGGTTCAGTATGTCATGAAAGCTTCCTTTGCTGTGAAGACCCAACGCAAACGGGCCGTTTTTGCATTCATCGCCGAATGTGAATTCCATTTTATTGCGGTAACCGTTAATGTCCGGGCTCCCTATGATCCCTTCAAATGTCATTTCGGGGTACACTTTTCTAAGCATCTCCTCGACGGTCCCCGCCTTCAGGTTCAACTGGTTTTCATACTCAAGCCTCCGGTAAGTGCAGCCTCCGCATTTTCCAAAGTGCGGACAAGTGGGATCTGCATTCTCCAGGGGCGATCTTTCCATGACTTCTCCGAGCCTTCCCTCTGAAAGCCCTTCTGTCCTTTTCCTGGAGATTGAGAAGCTGACTTTCTGCCCCGGCAGAGCGCCTTTAACCGCCACGCTTTGTCCGTCGATATTCACGATCCCTTTGTCAGGGAATCTGTATTCAGTTACCGTGCCTTCATATGTCTGGCCTTTTTTCAAACTCATAACATTTCCTTTTTATATGACAAAGGCAAGCCTGCAAAAGCAGACTTGCCGCATCATCATGTTCGTTCAAACGACCGGATTATTCAGCAAAATCCTTGTCGGTCGGTGCATCAGGATCGTCGGCATTTGCCTCATTCTCATCATAATAATAATCCAGATCATCATAAAGATCATATTCATCATCATAACGATGGAGGATCCTGTATACTGCATATGCAGCTGCTGCAAGAAGTACTACAGCGCCAACGCAGATCAGAACTATCTTTAATGTTTTCTTAAGCTGCTCGTCTTCGCTCTTTTCCTTGAGAAAATTACCGATCTTTGAAAGCTGGATGATCTCATCTAATTTTAATTCAGGCATATATTTTTCCTCCTTTAGATATTCGCTATTCAACTGCTTAAATTATATTTTATAGAATGGTTTTTTTCAATACACTTTCTTTAGCTTGGCGAATGAAGCAAACATTTTTTTGACTCCGAAATCTTCAAAATCAACCGTGACCTCAAAATCTCTTCCGCCCTGGTCTATCTGTATGACAGTTCCTTCTCCGAATTTGATGTGGCTCACTCTGTCGCCTACTTCATATTCAAGAGAACCTGCCTGTGCATTTACCTGAAACTGTTTTGCAGGTGCCTGAGAATACGGTTTTGAAGAAAGGAAACTTCCGCTGCTCCTGCTCTCGCCGCCGACCGCAGTATGTGTATATGTTCCCCCATATGGTTTGGCTTTAAATCCCGCCACGCTGTCTCTTCCCGGTCTGACTGTGCTCTGATTCTTTGGAATATATACATTCTCCCTGTCATACTCGATCAGAGTCTGAGGGATCTCCTTTACGAACCGTGACAGTATGGAAACCATTGTCTCGCCCCTGACCATCCTGCTTCTTGCCGCAGTCAGGATAAGAAGTTTTTTCGCCCTTGTTATGGCAACATACGCAAGGCGTCTCTCTTCTTCAAGGTCAGACGGATCGTCAGAGCATATCGCTGCATTCATCGGGAACAGGCCGTCTTCCATTCCGCACAGGAACACGATCGGGAATTCAAGACCTTTTGCTGAATGTATGGTGATCAGAGAGACGTAGTCATCTTCCGCGTTCCACATATCTATGTCGGCGACAAGTGAGACCTCCTCTAGGAATCCCGAAAGTGAGGGGTCATCACTGTTTTCCTCGTACAGAGCCGCCTTATTTATCAATTCGTTTATGTTCTCTATGCGGGTTTCTGATTCAACCGTATCCTCTGCTTCCAGCTCCCTCATGTATCCTGTCCGGTCAAGGAGTTCCTTGATCAGGTCCACTATCGTCATGTCCTGCGCTGATACTGCAAGATAATCAATAAGAGTCCTGAAGGATGACAGTTTTTCCCCGTTTCTTCCGAACAGCTCTTCATCTACGCCGGCACTGAGGGCTGAATAGAAATTGATCCTGCGCTCATCTGCCAGTGCCTGGACCAGATTTACGCATGCTGCGCCAATGCCCCTCTTGGGCACGTTGATTATCCTTCTTACGGAAACATCATCACGGCCGTTGTCAACAGTCTTCAGATACGCAAGAATGTCCTTTATCTCTTTCCTCTGATAGAAATTTACGCCGCCTACTATCCTGTACGGTATGTTCTCCCTGATAAAGGCTTCCTCAAGCGCACGGGACTGGGCATTTGTCCTGTAAAGGCATGCGCAGTCATTAAGGCTGTATCCTTCTTTCAGGAACGATCTGATCTGGCTGACCACCTTGTCAGATTCAACATAAGCATTATCAACATGGAAAAGCCTGATGGGAGCGCCGTCTTCATTTTCCGTCCAGAGCTTCTTCTCTTTTCTCTGCGTATTATTCTTGATGACTGCATTTGCCGCTTCAAGTATCGTCTTAGTGGAACGGTAGTTCTGCTCAAGACGGATCACTTTGGCTCCGGGGAACTCTTTTTCAAAATTCAGGATATTCTCAATATTTGCGCCTCTGAATTTGTAAATGCTCTGGTCATCATCACCTACTACACAGATGTTGCGGTATTTGCCCGCAAGGAGTGAGGCCAGTTTAAACTGGGCAGTATTGGTATCCTGATACTCATCCACGGAAATGTATCTGAACCTTTCCTGGAATCTTTCCAGTATTTCCGGTTCTGCGCGGAACAGTTCAACAGTCTTGACTATAAGGTCATCAAAATCAAACGCATTATTTTTCTTCAGTTCCTTCTGGTATTCATCATATACTTTTGCGACTTTTTCAAGATAATAGTCGCCTGATGCATCCAATGCAAATTTATCGGGACCGATAAGTTCATCCTTTGCGGATGAGATCTGGGAAAGAAACCACTTTTCCTTAAAACGTTTAGTGTCTATGTCAAGCTTCTTGCAGATATTTTTGACTACTGTCTTCTGATCGTCGGTATCATATATCGTGAAGTTATTGTCATACCCTAAAATGTGGCTGTACATCCTGAGTATCCTGACGCATGCGGAATGGAAGGTGCATATCCATGCTCCTCCCGCATCCATGCCAAGCTGCGCCTCCACTCTTTCACGCATCTCGGAAGCAGCCTTATTAGTAAATGTTATGGCCAGTATGTCTCTTGGATTAACGCCCTTTTCATGTATCAGATATCCTATCCTGTTTGTGATCACACGCGTCTTTCCCGAGCCTGCGCCGGCCAGTATGAGAAGCGGTCCTTCTGTATGAAGAACCGCTTCCTGCTGTTTATTGTTTAAACTTTCAATAAAACTCACTAAAACTATTAACTCACTTTCCTTTGTCATTGACCGTTATTCGGTCTTTGAGGCGGTCTGACCTGTGAAGGTTTGATCGGCTGTACAGGTCTTACCTGCTGTACCGGCCTTGCTGCCTGCTGCTGCGGTCTTACCTGCTGCTGCGGCCTTGCCGCCTGCT
>SVDE01000153.1 GCA_015057955.1 Lachnospiraceae bacterium
CATCGTTGTTTCCTGTGATCTCTCCTTTGCTTTTCTTAGAAGTCGTTTCCCAGTGTCACCTTAACTTAATGACATTGTGCAGATGCATGGCTTTTTTTTCGCTCTGTTATCCCGGATCATCAGTACAGCTCATCCAGGAAATAGATATCTTCTCCTTCGATCGTCATGACCGCCAGCTGCGAGGTATAGAAATCGCCATAGATATCATCAATGACGAAGCAGTATACGTAATCTCCATCCGGCATTATGTCAAATTGGAGATCATTATCTCCGTAATATGTATAATCTTCACCGTAATAATAGAATTCTTCACCTGTATCAATTACGAAAGCATCATATAACGGAGTGATCACGTCACCGATGCTGAGCGGATTCCCGATCTTTCCGGGTGCGCCGTAATCGCTTATGCCCTCCCAGACGTCGATCATGGTGACCTCTCCTGTATTACCGTAATCCCAGATAAAACGCAGACATTTTTCTTCACCGTTCAGCAGTATCGGTGCGGTGAAGACATCATACCCATCGCCTGTTTCAGCCAGGTACGAACACAGCACCTGCCCGTCATCCAGCGCAAACCAGTAGCCGTCGAAATTGTCGCAGAAATAACCGGTTTCCCAGTCGCCTAAAACATCAGTGCTAAGACCCATGCATATCGCGTCTTCATAATCGTCTGATAACAGGAACACCATGGCCTCGACCGCAACGGCATTGTTAAGACCGTCAGGTGAGAGCTGGAACCAGAAGGTTCCTTCTTCGTCGAGCTGAGGTTCATATGTAAATGAGATCAGCGGACTCTCTCCGGTCTGGACATCATCCACACCTTCCCATTCAGGTTCTGCTATGCCGGCGGCAATATCGTAGTTATCGTATTCATCTATCTCTCCGCCATAAGCCAATCCGTTTGCGATCTTGTCGACAAATCCGACATAGTAAGTACTTGCACATATATTCTGGAAGATCTTGAGTTCCTGTGAACCCTGTATCAGGATCGGATAATAAGTAGAAAGGCCGCATGCATTACTGTGCTCACTTCCCCTGACCTGATAGAGCACCACATTGTCTACCGCCTTCCTTGCAGCAATGGCATTGTCAGAGACGATTCTGCCGGCATCTATCATTTCTCCAAGATCTACCATGTTCGTATAGCCTTCGATCTCATTATTAGCGCCGAAACTGTCTATGCCATATATGGTCCTAATGACCGCGGAGATCTTTTGGGTATCCCCGGTAGCGTTATAGAGATCCTGGGCAAATCTGTCAAAATGCGCAACTACGTCATCGATCCGTTTAAGATCGGTTACTGCAAGTGTACAGCTGTCCTCTTCACCGATATCCCTGCAGGCTGCATAGAAGCTGTCGCAGATCACTTTGCCAAGCTCAACTGCGTCGGTTGCGGGCGCTCTTCCCAGATAATCACCTATCGTTCTATAGTCCCATCCGTAACCCGGCTCAATTTCCTGTGAGCCGACCATATATTCGGCATAAGGCGCAAGCTGTATGGCGCTCTCGAGTGTGCTCATCATGCATGCGTCAAACCCTATAAAGTCAAACTTGTCATCCATGTATCTGGATGCGGATGCAAGAGCCTTCGAAATGTCCTTGAGCAGCAGGCTGTCGTTATTGTAGTTCTCATCAAAGCAGACTCCGTTGATGCTTCCGCTGCCGTGGTCCCATAAAATGAGTCCCATATGTTCAGACTCGTAGTTTTTTGCGGCCCAGACCAGAAATTCCTCCAGGGCTCCTTCGGTTCCCATGTTCTTCGTTTCTGCCGATCCCAGATATTCTTCTCTTCCGCCTGTTATGACAAAACGATCCAGCCTTTTTGATGAACTGCCCCGGTGTTCCCATCTTGCCGCGCCTCCGGTCTCAATGACGAAACGCACATTACTGCCTGTATCTGCCTCCAGCATCTCTTCAATATCCACGGTTGCCATACTCCCCTGGCTCTCAAGATCCGAACCGCAGACATATATGAGGATGGTCCACTGTGCATCATCTGTCTGGATCTGGGCAGATGTAGTTTCCGTTTGCGAAGGTTTCTCTGTTTCTTCGGTCACCCCTGTCGTCGGGAAAGTGGGATAAGTGATCTTCGTGGTATCTCTGCCGCCGTTATTTCCGCATGCACTTTGGGAAATGATCATCGCAAATATCAATAAAACTGCTGTAATGTATCTGGTGCGTTTCATGTTTTCTCCTTGTGTTCTGAGGCTGCCGGATAACGCAACAGCCGTGCATGGCACGGCTGTTTCATTTTAAATATATGGGGTTATCACTCTTCAGTCAAAGGCTCATCCCCAATGGGATTCTCCCTGACAGGCGTGCTTCTTTCTTTTCCGAAAATGCCCGCGAGCTTATTTACCGCGTCGGGTATCATTTCGATCAGTTTGTTGATCGAATCTTTATCCTTGATATTAACTATCCTTGCGGTACCGTTCTGAATTATGAGAACAGCAGAAGGAGTCATTCTTGCTCCGACGCCGCCGGCTTCATTATTCTTCCTCTCCTGGACAAATGCTCCCGCGGTAACTCCGAACGATACATCCGCCATGGGAAAGATCACGGCGCCGTCACATCTGATGGGCTCTCCAACTATCGTCTTGGTAGAGATATGCTCTTCTACTCCGGCCATTAAAGCCTGAATTGTCTTTTCAAAATTATCTGACATTATAAGTTCCTCCCTATGTAACCGACAACGCGTCTGATATCTTTATGCGTCAGTATCCTCCATAAAAATGATAACACATATCTTACAATAATTCTTCCCTTAATTACAACATCCATCTTAACGGTCTTATTGTACATGTCCGGGATTATTAGAAGCCTGTCATCCATGAGAGCGGCTATCCATCCTACGATACCGAATGTTTCCGCTGTTGATGCCGGATCTCCTGTTCCGAATGTGACTTCACCTTCCATGCTCGCAGGTTTTACATGGTTAAACAGCCCCGCGAGCTGCTGTTTTAAATATTTCCATGCCCTTGCGGTGACCGGCGCGCCAAGAACGTATTTTGCCAGTTTCAGTTTCTCCCAGATGTTTTTGACCTTTTCCACGAACGATCTGATCTTTTTTACGAACTTGGGAGAATCGTCGTCTTCTTTTTTCTCTTCGGGTTCTGACTTCTGTTCAGCCTTTTTCTTCTTCTCGGGCACAATACCGAAGAAGTATTCTTTTATCAGTTCCCAGATCGCCAGACCGATCCTTTTAGCTATCCTGGTCAGCAGCGAATTCTCTTTCTTTTTCAGCTCAATTCCGGCCAGATGAGTCTTCATCTCGAGGCCGCCGTTTTCAATCTCTATTATCAGATGAAGGAGCCCTCCCAGGAACTTCACCGACAGTTTAGGATCTATCGCCTCATTTTTCCCCTCGGCAGTAACAGTATATTTGAACGGTGCGAAAAGCACCAGGCAGATGATCACAATGATCAGCCCGATGATCACAGCCAGCACTATTCCTATTATCTTCAGGATCTCGAGAACGACCATCATGCGAAATACCCCCGCAGATCCTCTCCGCCGGTAGCTTCGTATGCATCCATGATCATCTTGCCTGCCAGTTCAAAGGATTCATCCTTTCCGGATGCGATCCCGAGCACCGTTATGTCCCTGCCTTTGTAGTCATCCCTGCCCAGCATGAATGTGGGGATTATGTCCAGAATGTCTCTTCCATTTGCGCACAGGCTTATGACATATACCCCGAATTGGAGTTTATGCCTCCTTATATTTCGTATGATGATGTTCTTGTCTTTCCTTGCGCCTTCGCCAAGGTAAAGATCCTGTCTGAAAAATATCATCTGAGCAAATGGAATTTCCTTGCGATCTTTGCTATCTTCCCGCCCATCGGAACCATCTCCAGTTCTTCCTGGTCGATTATCTTAAGGAGCAGCAGCATTACCGCATAAACAATTACGGCTATTATGAGGGCACATATTACTGACAGAACATTGCTGTGGGCAAATCTGTATACCAGTTTCTGCACCGCGAGCGCGAACGCGCCCATTACTACCGAACTTATAAGTGGAAGAATAAATGTCTTCTTCAGTTCCTGCTTATAGTTCAGATACTTCTTTATCGATCTGTGATTGAGTATGCACATCAGCAGGGCGAAAAGGACATCCGCAACAACAACGCAGAAGATATTGAAAGGTGTCAGCATGATCATTGCTGCCAGAAATGCGATGTGCACAACAAGGGCGATCGCGGCATGGATCACCGGCACCCTCATTTTATCTATTCCCTGAAGGATTGAATTTGTTATCGTTGAAAGACTGTAGAGCACTACAGACACACAGCCTATCATGAGCATGAGCGCGACCTTATCCGCATCAGCACATGATGAGAACAGGAGCGTTACTATCGGTTTGGCGAGCACGCCAAGTCCGACTGCGCAGGGAAATGCTACAAGCATGGTAAGCTTGATCGCGCTTTCCACTTTTCTTATGACCTGTCCGCGGCTTTTCTGGGCCATCGAGCTTACTACGCTCGGGATCAGTGAAGACGCGAGAGCGCTTGAGAGCGCCACGGGCACGTTTATCAGCAGCCTGTAATTTCCCGTGTACATTCCTGTGAGGATAGCTATGAGCTGCTGCTTTATCTCAGTCGTGAGAGCTGACCACGGCTGGGTCATCCCGTTCATTGCTGTTATAGTATTCTGGTCAAGCCCTGCTGACATCATCAGGTTTCCGAATATGCCTGTGTCAAGAAGACTGGACACATTGTAAATGGTGGTGCTGAGTATGACCGGAAGGATCGTAAGGACTAATACCTTCAGGATAGCTCCTGTTGACTCGTTTGTTTCAGTCTTATCCTTGGCAGCCTGTCTGTTCATCCTCTTACGGCTGAGCACAACGAGCATTATCATGAATGCAAGTGCTGCCAATGCACCGAGGACAGTTCCGAGTGTTCCGCCGGCAGCTCCCATTGAAGCAGGTGACGCTGACCCGGTTCCCGCGTTTGCGGCACTCAGCGCAGAGTTAAACAGTATTGACGCTGCAACAATGCTGACTATCGCATTTATGATCTGTTCGATAATGTTAGAGACAGCAGTAGGGACCATGTTTCCGAAGCCCTGGAAATATCCCCTTAGAACACCGAGCACAGAAAGGATCACGAGGCCGAAGGAAAGCACCCTCAGCGCAACTGCGCTCTGCGGATAATTCAGTACCTTAGCGAACCATTCCGCTCCGAAAAACGTGATGGCAAATGCGGTAAGTCCAAGCGCAAGCGAAAACAATATGGCGTGTATCAGTACTCTCTTTACATTTTTGTACTGTCCCAGCGCTGAGCGTGCTGATACCATCTTTGATACCGCCAGGGGCATGCTGTAGGATGACAGCAACAGCAATATGGAGTAAACATCAAATGCTACTCCGTAATACGCAATGCCCTCCGCACCAAGTATGTTGTTCAGAGGAACCCTGTATACAAGACCGATGAGCCTTACCAGGATTGATGCGGCACCGAGGATGGCGCCCTGGACCATGAAATTATTCTTTTTGCTCTGTGTTTCTGCCAAGATTACCTCTGGATCCCAAGGATCCCCATAAGACGTTTTTCCTCTGCCCTCATCAGATCTCCATCCTCGTCGTTCATGTGGTCATATCCTACGAGATGGAGCATGCTGTGGACTATGAGAAATGCCAGTTCTCTTTTCTGGCTGTGCCCATATTCTTCCGCCTGGGCAATGACCCTGTCGGCGCAGATAATGATATCGCCAAGTATGTTTTCACAGTTTCCATAGATCACCCCGTCAAACACACCCGGTTC
>SVDE01000154.1 GCA_015057955.1 Lachnospiraceae bacterium
GGAAGTCTGTATGCAGGAATACCGTAAACCAGCATTCCTCCCAGCTTTTTATGGCTTTCATATACAGTAACATCATGTCCCATCAGCTGCAGGAAATAAGCGCAGCTTAATCCTGAAGGACCGCCGCCTATGACAGCGACTTTCTTTCCTGTCGGCGCCATGCGCTCAGGCGCAGGTACGAACCCTGCCTTATCAACAGCCGACCTCTTTATGCCGCGGATATTGACCGGTGCGTCAAGGAAAGTTCTTCTGCATCTGGTCTCGCAGGGGTGTTCGCAAACAAGCGCGCACGCTGTAGGGAACGGATTATCCTTACGGATAACACGGACAGCATCCGCGAATCTGCCGGCTTTCGTAAGCTCGATATAACCCGGAATGTCGACATTTGCAGGACAGTTTGCAATACAC
Source organism: Lachnospiraceae bacterium (assembly GCA_015057955.1). GTDB lineage: Bacteria > Bacillota > Clostridia > Lachnospirales > Lachnospiraceae > RGIG5612. Next base: position 409 of record SVDE01000154.1, read on the forward strand.
GGAATTGATTTAGTAACCGAATACTGGCATCTGTGTTCAGTTATATGGGAAATGTAATCGTCTCGGAAACCTTCCAGGCTGCTGAGAACAGTCTGCGCTGCGTTTATACCGATCGCGCAGTCAGCTGTTTTGGCGATATTAGCTGCCAGAAGTTCAATGTTTTCAAGGGTTTCCATTGTTGCTTTGTGAGAAGTCACAAGCGTGAGATTTTCTGCAAGCTTTTCAAGTCCTATCCTGCACGGAGAACACTTTCCGCAGGTCTGGACCTGAGTCATCTTCACCAGTGCGGCAGTCAGATCCACCGGACATACTCCGGGGGGAGAAGCAGCAATACGCCGCTCCATGTCTTTATACAACATTTCAGCGACTGCTTCAGCACGGCTTTCAGTTTGAAGTAAAAGTCTGCTCAATACCAATTCCTCCTTATACCATTGTCAATGGAATTCATCTTTAAAAAGATAAGGAATTATAGCACAATTAGCACAATTTCTCAATAAAATCCTTATTAATTTTTGTTAATTATGACTAACCGCGTACTATTGATCTTCACATGGGTATCATTGCCACAGCGCGGTCAAGGATCCCTGTCATCTGGGCAATTGCAATGCCGTAATTGGTAATGGGTATTCCCTGCTCAATTGCCTTTGAATAGCGGTTCATTGCCTCATTAGGATTCAGCATACATGCGCCGCAATGAAGTATCAGTTTATATCCGGAAAGATCAGCGGGGAATTCAGTGCCTGAAGTGGTCTCGAACCTGAAATCTGCACCGGTATACTGTTTTATCATTTTAGGCAGCTTAACGGTTCCGATATCCTCACACTGTCTGTGATGCGTACAGCCTTCGGATATCAGTATGGTATCCCCGTCTTTTATCTCTTTAAGGAATCTTGCCCCCTGCACCGAAGGTGCGAGTATCCCCTTATGGCGGGCCATCAATATTGAAAACGATGTGAGCGGAATCTCCTCAGGCACAACATCCGAGACGGCCTTGAACACCTGGCTGTCAGTGATAACCAGTGCAGGAGGCTCTTTCAGAGAGTTTAAAGTTTCCTTTAACTCTCTGTCACGGCATATGACAGGCATGGCTCCATGGTCAAGTATGTCCCTGATGACCTGCTGCTGCGGAAGTATCAGTCTTCCCTTTGGCGCGGACTTATCTATCGGGATAACAAGCACAGCCATATCTCCCGGAGAAACAAGGTCTCCTGCGAGAGGAAGATCTTTTGGCAGATCCTTCATGAGACCTGCCGTTTTCTCTTTCAGTTTCCATATATTCGCACCGGTAAGCGCGCTTACATAGATCTCATTTTCTGCAGGTTCAGGAATGCCGGCCTCCAGATCAGACTTGTTTAATGCAATTATGTATGGGATCTTTCTTTCTGAAAAAAGCCGTATCAGCTCATTGTCCGCCGGGCATCTGCCCTTATGGACGTCCACCACCAATATCGCTATGTCGGTCTGATCGAGGACTTTTCTGGCTCTTTCAACGCGCATCTGACCAAGACTTCCCTCGTCATCGATCCCGGGAGTATCAATGATGACCACCGGACCGAGCGGGAGCAGCTCCATGGCTTTCCTGACCGGATCAGTAGTAGTGCCCATGTACTCAGATACAATGGCGAGCTGTTGCCCGGTAAATGCATTGACAAGGCTGGACTTGCCCGCATTCCTGCAGCCGAAAAATGCTATATGGACTCTCTCACCTGATGGTGTACTGTTAAGCGACATTATTTATCTCCTAATTAAAGTCTGAGGCATCAGAACCTGAAATCACGTTCGCCCTGCTCTATCTTCTCCAGTCTCTCTCTAAGTACAGCCCGTGCTTTTTCATTTGTTACGTCCGGGATGTTTGCTTCTATGATCTTTTCGCCTACTTCACGTGTTGCGTCAGATGCATAGTCCACAAGATATTCCTTAAGCGTCATGAGGGCGTTCGGAAGACAACAGTTCTGTATCTGCTTTGCCTTGCACAGCGCCATGAAGCGGTCTCCGGTCCTTCCTTCCCGGTAGCAGGCTGTGCAGAATGATGGCACATAGTCCATGTCCATGAGCCACTTAATGACTTCATCCAGTGTCCTTCTGTCTGAAATATCAAACTGAACCGTATCTTCAGGCCTCTCTTCTTCTGTATATCCGCCTACAGACGTCCTTGATCCGCCTGATATCTGTGATATTCCCAGATGCAGTACTCGCTCACGGGACTTCTGTGATTCACGCGTAGAAACGATCATGCCCGTATAGGGTACTGCGATCCGGATACATGCAACCAGCTTGGCAAATATATCATCATCGATCGCGTTGTTGAACACGGAATTGTCTATGCCTTCCGCCGGACAGATCCTCGGTACTGATATGGTGTGCGGACCTACTCCGTGAACTGCCTCAAGATGCTCTGCATGCATCAGAAGGCCGGCAAATTCATAGCGGTATTTGTCGAGCCCGAAGAGCACTCCGAGACCCACATCGTCGATCCCGCCTTCCATTGCCCTGTCCATGGCTTCCGTATGGTATGCGTAATCATGCTTGGGTCCTGTCGGATGAAGTTTTTCATAGGACTCTTTATGATACGTTTCCTGGAACAGGATATAAGTTCCGATACCCGCATCGTGAAGTTTGCGGTAGTTTTCCACCGTAGTTGCTGCGATATTTACATTAACGCGCCTGATGGCTCCGTTCTTATGCTTTATCGAATAGATCGTATGTATGCTCTCAAGGATATATTCTATGGGGTTATTGACCGGGTCTTCCCCTGCTTCTATAGCCAGACGCTTGTGTCCCATGTCCTGAAGGGCAATGACCTCAGCTCGGATCTGATCCTGGGTGAGCTTGACTCTGGGGATCTGTCTGTTTGAGCCGTGATACGGGCAGTATACGCATCCGTTAATGCAATAGTTGGAAAGATAAAGCGGTGCAAAGAGGACTATCCTGTTGCCGTAGAAATCCTTTTTGATCTGCTCTGCAAGCGCAAATATTTCCTTATTCAGATCCTCGTCTTCGCATGCAAGAAGGACAGATGCTTCACGGTGGCCCAATCCCTTTGCATCCTTTGCTTTTTCGATTATCTCTTTGATGAGTTCTTTATTGTTCTTGTTTTCATCAGCATATTTCAGAGTATCCAGTATCTCCTGATCATCTATGAACTCCTCTGCTGTCATTGACTTTACATCATACATTACGATCACCTCTCATTTTTTAATATATCCTTCCTGCCTTGAGTCTCCTCTGGAAATCACAATATCATAACCGATCGAATTCATTCTGGCCTGCAGGCAGTTCCTGCATTCAGCAGCCTCATCACCGGTGCAGATCTTATTATCATAAAGCAGATATTTATCCCTTACATTTACAGGGGACAGATTAGGCATTACAACATTAGCGCCTGCCAGTATCCCCTTTTCGCGGCCGGTTGGGTGAATTGTTCCAAGCGCTGTTGTTGACGGAAGCAGGACCCTGGGAAGCATTATCCTAATGAGGCTCAGCAGAAAGCATGTCTCCTGCCATGTGCCTGCTTTATGGTCTGCAAACGGCGTATCATGCTGCGGAATGAACGGTCCTATTCCCACCATCTGAGGTTTTAGTTCATACAGGAACAGCATGTCTTCCGCAAGATCCCTGCTTGTCTGGTACGGAGATCCGACCATGAATCCGGCTCCAACCTGATAGCCTATTTTTTTAAGGTTCCACAGGCATTCCTTCCTGTTTTCCAAAGAGAGCTCTGCCGGATGCAGTTTAGAATAATGCTCAGCATTGGCAGTTTCATGCCGCAGAAGATACCTGTCTGCTCCCGCGTCAAAATACGCCTTATAACTCTCATATGAGTGCTCTCCGATGGAAAGTGTAACTGCGCAGTCAGGGAAAAGCGTTTTTATGGATGATATGATGCTGCATATAGTGTCGTCACTGTAGCTCATATCCTCACCGCCCTGCAGCACGAAGGTACGAAATCCCAGCTCATGCCCTGCCCTGCAGCACTCTATTATCTCATCAGGTGTAAGCCGGTAACGGCTTGCGCTGCTGTTGCTGCGTCTGATCCCGCAGTAATAGCAGTCATTCCTGCAGTGATTAGTGAATTCGATCAGGCCTCTTACATAGATATCCCTGCCGTATTCCCTGATGCGGATCTCAACTGCCTTACGGGCAGCATATTCCATGAGGCCATCGTCCCTGTTTTCTATGAGTTCAGCAAACTCATTATGGGTCAGCATTTCTCCACGCGCAAGTCTTTCAATATACTCAATGTATTTTGGACTGCCCATCAGTATCATGCAATTTTTGAATAAGTCGTTTTGCTGCTTACACCGGGCAGCATGCCCAGCTTACCGGAAACGGCACTGATCACTGTTTCGGGTGCATCCATGACAACGCTGATTATGGAGATATTACGCTGTCTGTAAGGTATCCCCATACGGCCTATCACATATTCCCTTACTTCGTGGAGTATTGCATTCAGTTTTTCAACAGATTCCGGATCCTCAACAATTATGCCTAACATCGCTACTCTTGTTTCCATACTGTTATCTCCTAAAAAAGGGTGCATACTCCTGAGAATATGCACCCCTACCGGTCTTTTTGTGCACCTTTCCTGTCGGGACGAACCCTCCAGCGTCAGGATCACTGTAAATGTATCATGTTGTCACTATACGGTCAATACTTCAGGGTCATCCTGCCCTTTCCGCCTGCTGATACGATCTTCGCCAGCGCACCGTTGATCATGACGAACTGCGGTCCCTTATGGCCTATGTCTGCATCCATTATTATCGGAACCTTCAGCTCATCCAGTCGTTCATGGATTATGTCTTCATATGAAGGAAGCGGCGTTCCGTCATAACCTTCTGTAGGGAAGAACAGCGGTCTTCCGAACACAATGCCGCTGCAGTGCCTGAACCAGCCCATTTCCTTCATCTTCCAGAAATACTCCATGAGCTGTTCGAAATGAATGTCAAAACTCTCAAGATACCAGATGATACCGTCATCTTTATATCTTTCTATGAAGTCCAGTGTGCCGTCATACGGAGTGCCTGAGATGTTCATCACAACATCCATGCAGCCTCCTATCAGACGGCCTTTCATCTCTATCTTTCCGTCCTTTTCCCCGGTAACATTTTTCCATTCTACTTTTGCGTCTCTGCGGTAACCTTCAAGGCCTGTCTCATAATGACCGAAGCCATCCTGATATGTGGTAAAGCTGGTCTGTTTAGCTGTTCTGCCTTCGAGTAATGCCAGTCCGTTCTTAACGCTCTTTTCCCACGGTTCCATACCGAAGTCTCCGAAATTCGCGCCGTAAGCTGTCGCGATATCCGCCTTTGTAGCCAGATAATAAAGTATTGATG
>SVDE01000155.1 GCA_015057955.1 Lachnospiraceae bacterium
TGATCAAGACAATCTACCTGCGCAAGAAGACCAGACTGGCCGAGGGCAAGAAAGTAACTTCAAGTGATGAAAAGTATTTCCTGATCGCTGAAGATAAGCTTTACGGCGAGCTTGCCGTCGCGCTAGGCATTGAAAAGAACGACATCAAGGATTACATAAAATCCAGGACCGGAATGGACAAATAATACATAATTACTTACTTATCAAAAAGCAGAAGAAATTTCTTCTGCTCAGACTGTAGACAAAGCCACCCCAAGGGCGACAGCCCGCCGGGTGGTTTTTTTGTTATCCACAGAGTCATCAGGTTGCCCGGCACCATTCCGGAAAATGAGCCGGCCCCGCCAAAACATGCAGCCCCCATGGTATAATGAAGCATACCCGGAAAGGCGGAAAGAGACCATGATGACAGAGTCCCCTGAAAAAGTCAGGAAGCAGGTATCCCTTACCTGCATCGATGACCTCGTACCCGAAGACCATCTCCTCAGGACCATAGACAAGGCGATCGACTGGAGGTTCATATATGACCTTGTGAGGGATAAGTATTCCCCGGGCACGGGGCGCCCGAGCATCGACCCGGTGACGCTCATAAAGATAACGTTGATCCAGTACCTGTATGGCATCAAGAGCATGCGCCAGACGATAAAGGACATAGAGGTGAACATGGCGTACCGCTGGTTCCTGGGCCTGGACTTCTATGACCCCGTCCCCCACTTTTCAACATTCGGAAAGAACTATACCAGGAGGTTCAGGGACACCGACCTGTTCGAGCAGATCTTCCAGCACAGCCTGATGGAGTGTTATAAGTTCCGTCTGATAGACCACAGTGAGATCTTTGTGGACTCCACGCATGTGAAGGCACGTGCGAACAATAAGAAGATGCAGAAGCGCATAGCAGAACAAGAAGCAAGGAGCTTTGATGCAATGCTGAGGAAGGAGATAGACTCTGACCGGGAAGCACATGGAAAGAAGCCGCTCAAGGATAAGGACAGGGATGACGATGACCCCGGGGATGGCGGAGGCGTTTCAGGCCATGAGGTAAAGGTGAGCACAACCGACCCGGAGAGCGGATGGTTCCACAAGGGAGAACACAAAGAAGTGTTCGCCTATGCCATTGAGACAGCCTGCGACCAGCATGGATGGATACTGGACTATACCGTAAGCCCGGGAAACTACAATGACAGCAGGACTTTTGAAGGGATATATGAGAAACTCCGCAAAAGACAGGGGATAGGGATGATCATCGCTGATGCGGGATATAAGACACCTGCCATAGCCAGGGAACTGATCGGTGACGGAATAAAGCCGCTGTTCCCTTACAAACGCCCGATGACAAAGAAAGGGTTCTTCAAAAAACATGAATACGTTTATGACGAGTATTATGACTGCTACATCTGTCCGGACAACCAGGTCCTGGAATACTCGACAACAAACCGGGAAGGCTACCGTGAGTACAAGAGCTGCGGGGCAGCATGTGGAACATGCCCTTACCTGAACCGGTGCACGAACAGTAAGGATCACGTGAAGGTGGTGACCAGGCATGTCTGGCAGGATTACCTGGACCAGTGCGAGGAGATCCGGCAGACGCAGGGGATGCAGGACATCTACTCGAAACGGAAGCAGACCATCGAGCGGCTGTTCGGGACGGCAAAAGAAAACCATGGTTTCAGATATACGCAGATGTATGGCAAAGCCCGGATGGAGATGAAGGCCGCGCTGACCTATGCGTGCATGAACCTGAAAAAGCTGGCAAACATCCTTAAAGTACGGGAGATGAGGATGGCGTGATGCCATCCGTCACCCATTATTCCTGTTTTTAAAAGGAGTTAAAGCAAAACAGATAATGACTGGAACTAAAACCACCCCGCGGGCTGTCGCCCTTGGGGTGGCTTTGTCTACAGTCTGAGCAGAAGAAATTTCTTCTGCTTTTTTTAATGCTTATGTTTGATTTAAGGTTCGGCTTTTATATTGGTATCAGAAAATGCAGAAAGGAAGGCGGATATTGTGGGTGACATAAATGTTTTTAAGAGATACGAATATAAATACCTTATCACTGTACGGCAGAAGGAAAAGATCCTTGACGAGATATTCAAATACATGAAACTGGACAGTTACGGAAGATCTGCGATATGCAACATTTATTACGATACTGATGATTTCAGACTTGTAAGGAACTCCATTGAAAAACCGCTGTATAAGGAAAAACTCAGGGTCCGTTCTTACGGTAAGGCGAAAGAAAACGGAAAAGTATTCATCGAACTCAAGAAAAAGTACGAATCTGTAGTTTATAAGAGGAGACTTTCAATGAGCAACAGCGCGGCAGAAAAGTGGCTTGCTAGCAGCGAGTACTGCCAGACCGATTCGCAGATCGGCGATGAGATAGAATACTTCCGCCATTTCTATAAAGGCCTAAAGCCGCAGGTATTTCTAAGTTATGAGAGGGAAGCATACTTCATGAAAGACGGCAGCGATTTCAGGGTAACATTCGATGACAATATCTTTGCAAGAAGCGACAGGCTGTCCCTTACAGAAGATCCGGGCGGATATCCGCTCCTTGAGAACGATCAGGTCATGATGGAGCTTAAGATATCAGCCGGAATGCCTATATGGATGGCATCACTGCTTGCGGAAGAAAAAATATTTAAAACATCGTTTTCCAAATATGGTACATATTACCAGGAAGTTATTTACCCAAAATTATCTGTCATAAAAGGAGGATATAAATATGCTTGATTCAATTTTCACCGGACTGTTTGATTCGTCGATGACGACTGTAATACCTGTATCCAGTTTCCTGCTGTGTGTTGCGGTATCACTTGTGATAGGCATCATCCTCGCAGCTTCATATATGATAAAGTCTAGTTATACAAAGAGCTTCATCGTAACCCTGGCTCTGCTTCCGGCGGTCGTATGTGTTGTCATTATGATGGTCAATGGAAACATAGGAGCAGGCGTTGCCGTCGCCGGAGCTTTCAGTCTGATAAGGTTCAGATCGGTCGCCGGAAAAGCACGGGACATTGTCGCTGTATTCATCGGAATGGGAGCCGGCCTGATAGCCGGTATGGGATATCTCGCTTATGCAGCGCTGTTCACGATAGTCCTCTGCGTATTCATGGTCATCTATACTGTTACAGGTTTTGGTAAAAAGAACATGAAAAGAGCGGAGAAGACGCTTACCGTAACCATACCCGAAGACCTTGATTATACTGATGTATTTGAGGATCTTTTCAATGAATATACAACTGAGTGCGATCTTGTAAAAGTCAAGACATCAAACATGGGAAGCCTTTACAAACTAAAATATGACCTGACTTTAAAAGATGCATCAAAAGAAAAGGAACTGCTAGACAAGATAAGATGCAGGAACGGAAATCTTGAGATAAGCATGTCTGTCAGAGAAGAGAGAAACAACGAACTGTAAAAATAACCCCCGGCCGTTAAAGCCGGGGGTCTTTTGATGTTATTTAGCTAATACTTTTTTCAACTTTGCAAAGCGCGGAAGAGAATCTTCTCTTGAAAAGTCCGGCTCACCCTGGATAAGAGGAAGTGCATAATCGATAAACTGCTGATTGATGCCGTTTCCTTCTTCGTTGATCCACTCGCGCGGAACTTTCTTTTCGGTATTTGCAACATCAGAAAGATCAAGAAGCTGGATCTCGCACTTGTAGCCGTTGGTCCTGTCGCACTTGAAACCGACCATCTTGTCGGTGATGCCTGCAACAGCGTTGTTGACAGCAGCCTCGCCTGATGCGTAGGACTCATCGATGTCTGTCTTGGAAGCAAGATGAGCTCCGCATCTCTGAAGAAGTGAAAGCTCGATACCGCGGACCTTGGCGCCGGTCTTTTCTTTAACAGCATCGGCAAGTCTTGATGCAAGACCGCCGAGCTGGGCATGTCCGAATCCATCGCTTGCGGAAGCCTGAGCCTCTGAAACAAGAGTGCCGTCCTCATAGCAGATGCCTTCGGAAACAGCGATCATGCAGTAACCGGTCTTTTTGTAGATCTTATCTACATCATCAAGGAACTTATCCATGTTGAATGCAACTTCCGGAAGATAGATAAGGTCCGGTCCGTATCCCTTTGCTGATGCAAGAGCAGATGCGGCTGTAAGCCATCCGGCATTTCTACCCATGATCTCAATAACGCAGATTTCGCCTGTATCATATACATGGGCATCAAGAAATACTTCCATGCAGCTTGTAGCGATGTATTTAGCAGCAGATGCGAATCCGGGGCAGTGGTCAGTTCCGAAGAGGTCGTTGTCGATAGTCTTGGGAACACCCATTACACGGCACTCATAACCGACTTTCTGCATGTACTTGGAGATCTTGTTGCATGTGTCCATAGAATCATTTCCGCCGTTATAGAAGAAATAACGGACATCATACTTCTTGAAGATCTCAAGGATCTTTTTGTAATCTGTATCATCAACATCGGGATCTTTCATCTTGTAACGGCATGAGCCGAGAGCGGATGAAGGAGTTGAAGTGAGTTTTGCAAGCTCTGCAGGATCTTCCTCGCCCATGTCATAAAGCTTATCGCCTAAAACACCCTTGATACCGTTGGCAGCTCCGTAAACTTTTGTGATCGAAGGGTTATGAAGAGCTGTGTTGATAACCCCGTATAAACTTGAATTGATGACCGATGTCGGTCCGCCTGACTGACCTACGATGCAGGCGCCCTTAAGTTCGCTCATTTGTATTCCTCCTGATTTTTGGTTAAATTTTATATTAAAATAATAGCATTCGAGCAAAAACAAGTAAACTGTCACAAACTCCAATAAAAGCCCCCAAATTCGCTTGAATAATGGTGAAAGTATGATAATATATGCTCAATATCGTTTGGGAGGAATAGACATGCCATTAGTAACAACAACAGAAATGTTTAAAAAAGCCTATGATGGCGGTTATGCCATCGGCGCATTTAACGTTAACAACATGGAGATAGTCCAGGGTATCACAGAGGCTGCAGGCGAGCTTAGAAGCCCTGTCATACTTCAGGTTTCAAAGGGTGCAAGAGCATATGCAAACCATACTTATCTTGTCAAGCTCGTTGAAGCTGCCATCATAGAGAACCCCGAGATCCCCATCGCACTTCACCTCGATCACGGTGATACATTTGAACTGTGCAAGTCATGTATCGACGGCGGTTTCACCTCTGTCATGATCGATGCTTCTTCAAAGTCTTTCGAAGAGAACATCGCTCTTACAAAGCAGGTTGTTGAATACGCTCATGATCACGGCGTAGTCGTTGAAGCAGAGCTCGGAACTCTTGCAGGAATCGAAGACGAAGTTGTAGTTGAGTCAGGCCATGAGTCATATACCAGACCTGAAGAGGTTGAGGAATTCGTCAGCAGAACAGGCTGCGACTCACTTGCCATCGCAATCGGCACATCACACGGAGCATACAAATTCACTGCTGCACAGTGCACAAGGAATGAAGACGGCATCCTCGTTCCGCCTCCGCTTCGTTTTGACGTTCTCGAAGAGTGCATTAAGAGACTTCCCGGATTCCCGATCGTTCTTCACGGATCATCTTCAGTTCCCCAGGAATTTGTCAAGATGATAAATGAGTACGGCGGAAACATGCCTGACGCTGTCGGTATTCCCGAAGAGCAGCTCCGCCATGCTGCAGAGCTTGCTGTCTGCAAGATCAACATCGACTCCGACATCCGTCTTGCCATGACCGGAAACATCCGTAAGTATTTTGCTGAACATCCGGATCATTTTGATCCCCGCCAGT
>SVDE01000156.1 GCA_015057955.1 Lachnospiraceae bacterium
CGATTGATTGGAAGATAGATTGAGGGTTTTCCCCCAGTCTCAACACTGCGTATTCGCTGGAGGGAAAACCCTCAGTCATAAGAGAGGTCTCAACACTCCGTATTCGCCGGAGGGAAAACCCTCTGTAAGAGCATAAAATATTAAGTCCCCCCATCGGAGGTGCTTTTTGGAAAAAATCTGAAAAAAACGTCCCGATGGGGGGTTAGTACATATATAGTATTAAAAAAGCTGTATCCCATCTGCGAATACGCAGTGCCCAGTAGGGGATACAGCTTTTTTTACTATTTACGTCTCATCAGCAGATGGGCGGCTTTTCGGTCGGAGGCCTGTGCGTTGATGTTCTTCTTGGCGGTAGCCAGCATCAGCTTGATACGGTTCAGCTGGTTGACCTCACTGGCACCGGGATCGTAGTCGATAGCCACGATGTTGGCTTCCTTGTGCGCAGCCCTTAGGGACTTGATCACGCCTTTTCCGATGATGTGGTTTGGAAGGCATCCGAAAGGCTGTACGCAGACGATATTTGGAACGCCTGTGTGGATCAGTTCAAGCATCTCGCCTGTAAGGAACCAGCCCTCGCCGCTCTGGTTGCCGAGGGATACGAACTTCTTGGCAAGTTTTGCAGTCTCACCGATCTGGCTGGCAGGGATGAAATGCTTGCTCTTTGCTAAAAATCTGTTAGCGGGTTTCCGCAGATGTTCTATAAATCCTATTGCCATCGTAGCCAGAACAGAGTTGATCGGGTTGGAACTGTAGTTGTCAACCTTGAAATACATGTTCTGGAAGCAGTAGAGGAAGAAGTCCATGAGGTCCGGCATTACCGCCTCAGCTCCTTCAGCTTCGAGCAGGTCTACGACATTGTTGTTTGCGACCGGCATGAACTTGACAAGAATCTCGCCGACAATGCCGACTCTTGGCTTAACGACATTTACTCTTTCAAGATCGTCAAATTCCTGGATGATGTTCTTGAGAAGACGTGTTGCCTCCCTGCGGCCGAAGGAAGGTCTCCTGATGGCTTCAATTACTTCATTTTCCCATTTCTTATGAAGAGCGTTGGCGCTTCCGGGAACAGCTTCGTAAGGCCTGGTGGCATAGAGGACCTTCATGAAGACGTCGCCGATGACAAGGGCATATACAGCTTTCTTTACAAGCTGGTATGAGACCTTGAATCCGGCGTTCTTTTCCATTCCGAAACTCAGGGAGATCACAGGAACCTGTTCCATGCCTGCTTTCTTAAGGGCACGTCTGATGAAGCCGATATAGTTGGATGCACGGCAGCCGCCGCCTGTCTGAGTCATTATGAGGGCAGTGCGGTTGGGATCGTATTTGCCGCTCTGGAGAGCATCGATCATCTGCCCGACGGTGATCAGGGAAGGGTAGCATGCGTCATTGTTTACATATTTAAGTCCCGCGTCTATGGCGTGGCGGTTATCGTTGCCGAGGATCTCGAAGTTGTAGCCTTCTACATTGAATGCCTCTTTGATGAGGTTGAAATGTATGGGGGACATCTGAGGCGCAAGAATGGTATATCTTTCTTTGCGCATCTCCTCCGTGAACTCAACGCGGTCGTATGCAGCGGAGACTATCTCCCTGTTTACGGGATGCTCCTGCTTTTCCCTGAGGGCTGCAAGGAGGGATCTCAGACGGATCCTGATCGCACCGAGGTTATTGACTTCGTCGATCTTGAGAACAGTGTATATCTTGCCTGAGTTGGTCAGGATGTCATTGACACAGTCAGTGGTAACGGCGTCAAGTCCGCATCCGAATGAGAACAGCTGAACGAGGTTCAGGTTCTCAGTTGTCTTTACATAATTTGCGGCGCGGTACAGCCTGGAGTGGTACATCCACTGGTCAAGGACGATGAGCGGACGCTCAACCTGTCCGAGATGAGATACAGAGTCTTCGCTCAGGACGGCAACGCCGTAGGAGTTGATCAGCTCGGGAATACCGTGGTTGATCTCCGGGTCGATGTGATAAGGACGTCCTGCAAGGACGATTCCCTGGCGGCCGGTCTCATTAAGCCATTTGATGACTTCCTCGCCTTTCGCCTGTATATCCTTCTTGGCCTGCTCAAGCTCAGCCCAGCCCTTCTTTGAAGCTGCAATGACCTCAGTGGCTGAGAAGCCGTATTCCTCTGTGGCAAAGACGCGGACAAGACCTTCAGTGAATATCCTGTAATCGGTCATGGCAAGGAAGGGGTGAATGAATTTGACATTCTTGTTCACAAGATCCTCTACATTGTTCTTGATGTTTTCAGGATAGGACTGGACCATCGGACAGTTGTAATGGTTATTGGAGTCCGGTGTCTCATTTCTCTCATATGCGATGCACGGATAGAAAATGGTCTTAATTCCGACATTTATGAGCCACTGCACATGGCCGTGAGAGATCTTGGCAGGGTAGCACTCAGACTCGGAAGGAATGGACTCGATGCCGAGCTCGTAGATCCTTCTTGTTGTGAAAGGTGATAGCACTACCGAGAAACCGAGCTCGCGGAAGAAGACTGCCCAGAACGGGAAGTTTTCATACATGTTCAGAACCCTCGGGATTCCGATAACGCCGTGAGGAGCCTCTTCGGGAGTCAGTGACGGATAGTCAAATATGCGGTCGAACTTGTATTTGAACAGGTTCGGGATATTTTCTTTCTTCTTTTCGCCGCCGAGCGGACGCTCGCACCTGTTTCCGGAAATGAAACGTCTGCCGCCGGTAAAGTTGTTGATGGTGAGAAGGCAGTTGTTGGTACAGCCTCCGCACCTTGTGAGTGTGGTCTTGTATTCGAGATTGATGATGTCATCAAATCCCAGCATGGTGGTCTTTTTGCCGCCAAAACGGTTGCGCGCGATGAGGGCGGCACCGAAAGCGCCCATGATGCCTGCGATGTCAGGCCTTATGACATCCACACCGATAGTCTTCTCAAATGCGCGGAGTATGGCGTCATTGTAGAAAGTTCCGCCCTGGACAACGATCTTTTTGCCGAGATCCTTGGCATCGGCGATCTTGATGACTTTGTACAGAGCGTTCTTGATGACAGAGTAGGAAAGACCTGCTGAGATCTCGGAGATGTCAGCGCCTTCCTTCTGGGCCTGTTTGACGTTGGAGTTCATGAAGACCGTGCATCTGGTGCCAAGGTCTGTAGGCTCCTTTGCAAAAAGAGCGCATTTCGCGAAATCCTGGACAGAAGTGTTCATTGATGTCGCAAAATTCTCTATGAAAGATCCGCAGCCTGACGAGCATGCTTCGTTAAGAAGCACATTGTCGATGGCTCCGTTCTTGATCCTGATATATTTCATGTCCTGGCCGCCGATGTCCATGATGCAGTCAACGTCAGGCATGAAAAAGCTGGCCGCGGTATAATGGGCGACAGTCTCGACCTCACCCTCATCAAGGATCAGGGCGGACTTTAGAAGAGCCTCGCCGTAACCTGTGGAGCAGGAATAAGCTATCTCGCAGTCAGAAGGCATTATGGCCTTCAGCTCTTTGACAGCCTTGATGGTGGTGGCAAGAAGGCTTCCGTTGTTATTTGAGTAAAATGACCAGAGCAGAGTGCCGTCCTCACCAATCACCGCGATCTTGGTAGTCGTGGATCCGGCATCGATACCGAAGAAGCATTTGCCGTGATATTCGGAGATATTGCCCTTATTTACGGTAGCCTTAGCATGTCTTGCGGCAAATGCGTCATATTCCTCCTGAGTCGCGAAGAGAGGCTCAAGACGTGAGATCTCATTTGCCATGATGATGCCGTTTGAAAGCTTGTCATGCAGCTCGTTTATGGAAATGCTGTAGTTAGGGTCAGCATTGAGCGCAGAACCGATGGCGGCAAACAGATGGGAATTTTCGGGATGGATTATCGCATCGCCTTCAAGCTTCAGGGTACGTATGAAAGCAGCCCTGAGCTCTGAGAGGAAGTGGAGCGGTCCGCCAAGGAATGCGACATTTCCGCGTATGGGTTTTCCGCAGGCAAGTCCCGAGATGGTCTGGTTTACGACAGCCTGGAAGATGGACGCGGAGAGGTCCTCCCTTGTAGCGCCTTCGTTGATGAGCGGCTGAATGTCGGTCTTAGCGAAGACACCGCATCTTGCGGCGATCGGATAGATGGTCTCATAGTTCTTGGCATATTCATTAAGACCCATTGAATCCGTTTGGAGAAGATCGGCCATCTGGTCGATGAATGAGCCCGTTCCGCCTGCGCAGATACCGTTCATCCTCTGTTCGACACCGTTAGTGAGGTAAATGATCTTGGCGTCCTCACCGCCCAGTTCTATCGCGACATCGGCAGTCGGGGCGAAATGCTCGAGCGATGTTGAGACAGCAACAACCTCCTGGACAAACGGAGTGTCCAGATGCCTTGACAGAGTAAGACCGCCTGAACCGGTTATGACCGGATTGAGCTCAACATCACCAACGATCTCTCTGGCTTCGTTGATAAGAGCCGCGAGAGTCTCCTGGATGTTGGCGTAGTGGCGGCGGTAATCTGAATACAATAAGTTATCATCCGGGTCGAGCAGGGCGACCTTAACGGTCGTAGATCCTATGTCGACACCAAGTTTTAATCTTTTTTCCATAGCCTGAGAATTATACAACAAATATATATTAAATTAAAGACGAAAAATCCATTACACAGATTGTTCATTGTTTATGTCGGGGAGAATATGCTATACTTACATGCGATATTCAAAAGAAAGTGACAGACATATGATAGACAGACTGGAAAAGAAATTCGGCAGATTTGCCATTAAAAATCTGATATTCTATGTGCTCGGCGGATATGTGATCGGGTACATTCTGTACATACTTTACACAAGCGGGTCTTCAAATATCTATTCTCTTATCACATTGAATCCCGCAATGGTCATGCAGGGCCAGGTATGGAGACTGTTCACCTGGGTGCTCACGATCCCGCAGGCGCTGAGCTTCTGGGTCATATTCATGTTCCTGTTCTATTTCTTCATAGGCAGGTCTCTTGAACAGTCGATGGGAGCGTTCAGATACAATATCTACATGTTCTCCGGATGGTTTTTCATGACGCTCGGAGCGATGGCGGTTTACTGGATCACGAAAGCTGCCGGGACTCCGATCTCAATGAACGTCAGCACATATTACATCAACATGGCTTCGTTCCTTGCTTTCGCGGTTCTGTTCCCTGATGTAAGGGTGTACTTTTTTGGCATTCTTCCGATCAAGATCAAGGTGCTAGCCTGGATAGACGTCGGACTGCTTGCGCTCTCGGTGCTCCAGGATGTATCAGCGCTCATACTTATCCTTTCAAGGAACAGCGCGCTTGTACAGGAAGCGATCGCAAGCTCGGGCATGTCCGAGATGTATGCACAGGTCCTGGCCTATTATTCGGTAGCTGAATGCGTGACCGGCATATTCAGCATTTTCATTTCCCTGCTCAACTTCCTCGTGTTCTTCCTGATGAACAGGAAAAAGAGGGTTGAGGCAAGAAAGAGAAGGGCGGAATATGAGAAGAAAGCCGCGCAGGGCAGGGCAGCTTACAGCCAGGGCGGCGCATTCGGTTCGTATAATGCGCAGAGACAGGAAGAACCGAAGAGGAGCTTCAGGCCGGCTCAGGGTCCCGAAGGACTCATACACAGATGCGAGATATGCGGCCG
>SVDE01000033.1:0-4802 GCA_015057955.1 Lachnospiraceae bacterium
CAAGGGCTGCCTCTGCTGCCGCTTCAACAGCGCTGTCAAGTTCCTCCCGGCTGGACGCGTCATACATGACTATCAGTACTGCCTCGCCTGCAGATACCGGCAGCGGTTTGTGGAGATTGCGTTCCACTATATCTATGAGTTCCCTTTCAAGGAACTCGATCGCAGTTGGGATGAACGGCAGTTCAAGTACTATAGGTACCATGTCCGCGCACTCTTCAAGGGAGTTGAACGGCATTACCAGTGTGCAGCTGTATTTCGGTGCAGGAAGCAGTTTGAGCGTAACCTCCGTCAGTATGCACAGTGTGCCTTCGGAGCCTATGATCAGGTCCTTAAGGTCATATCCGGTAGTGTTCTTTACAACGTTTGATGAGAATCTCTCTATGCTGCCGTCAGGGAGGACCACTTCCATGCAGCGCACGAAATCTCTGGTAAGCCCGTAGCGGACAGCCTTCATGCCGCCTGCATTGGTGATGACGTTGCCGCCAATGCTCGCAGTCTTCTCTCCCGGGTCCGGCGGATAGAACAGACCTTCAGCCAAAGCTGCTGCCTGCACATCCAGCAGAAGGGCTCCAGGCTGACATGTGATGGTCTGGTTTTTATGGTCGACCGGGAAGACCTTGTTCATCCGCATTACAGAGAGCATGACTCCTCCGTATTTACAATTAGAACCTCCTGCAAGTCCCGACCCGGATCCTCTTACGACAAGGGGAATGTTCTGCTCGTTGCAGTATCTCATGATCTTAGAGATCTCTTCGGCGCTTTCTGCCTCCACATAGAGTTCCGGCGGGAAAATGCCGTAGATCGGCATCTCGTCATGATGATATTCATAAGCGATGTCTTCTCCTGTGACCACCCTGTCTGCAGATGTGACCGAACGGATATAATCAAAGTCATCTTCATCCATTTTCTTGTAAGGAAATGCCATCTTACAGTTCCCCCTTTCTGCTCTTCAGGTCATGGATCAGGCGCGGCAGCACGCTGTACAGATCGTCGTTGATGCAATATGTCGCCACTGAGAATATCTGCGCCTTGGGGTCTGTGTTTATCGCGACTATCGTTTCAGCGCCGCTCATGCAGGAAGTAAACTGTATGGCGCCTGAAATGCCGCAGGTTATTATGAGCCTTGGTTTAACTGTGTGCCCCGAAAGACCGATCTGACGGGCAACTGTTCCTATACCCTTTTCGACCATCGGCCTTGAAAAAGCGATCGTGCCGCCAAGGAGCCGGGCCAGCTCTTCGCACATGGCGATACCTTCTTCATTTTTAACTCCGCGGCCTATGGCAACTATGATATCTTCATCTTCTATCGCTTTTTTCTTTTCCAGGATGGCCCTTGAGATAACCCGGATCCTGGACCTTGTCATGTCATCGGTAGCATTGCAGACAGTGACCTTTCCGGTTGGATGGCTTACCTTTTCGGCCCTGTCCATTATCCTGTATCTGACCGTCGCGAACTGCGGACGGGCATCGTCTATAAGGATCTGCGCCATGATATTTCCGCCAAAAGCCGGACGGATCTGTACCATGTCGGAATTTGGCATGATGTCAAGAGCTGTGCAGTCTGCCGTAAGTCCGGTATGGAATCGCGTGGAAAGGCGCGGAGCCAGCGACCTTCCAAGTGAAGTCGCTCCGATCAGCACCGAAGAGGGCTTTATCTTTGAAATGCAGTCTGCTGCTGCGTCTGTGTAGCAGTCTGCCTTGAATCCATCGAAGCCTTCATGCTCATACACGAATACTTCGTCAACGCCATAGTCCAGCAGCTCGTTTGCATTTTCTACTGTGCCCTTTCCTCCTATGATCAGGCAGTTTACCTTATATCCGATCTTTGCAGCCATTTTGCGGGCTTCGCCTATAAGTTCAAATGTCACAGGGTGGATGCTGCCGTTTTCCTGCTCAGCATAGATCAGGAAATCCTTCCACTCGCTCTTGTCCACCGCGCCGGCTTTCTGCTCAAAGTAGATCGCATTATTGGGACACGCCTTAACGCACAGGCTGCACATGCGGCAGTTCTCGTTTACGACCACGCCGTGCTCAGCCATTGACAGAGCGTTAAACGGGCATGTATCAATACATTTCCCGCACAGATCACATCTGTCGGCATTGAAGTGAATAAAACTCATCTCACACCTCCTCAATGATCTTTTCAGATACCAGTATCTCAAACAGCTTATCGGCTTTTTCCTGCGCGCTGCCTGTTATGAACACGCGGCTTTCATGCACTTCAGGCGGGAACATGCGGGCGACAGATGTGGGCGAACCCACGAGGCCGTATCTTGTCATGTTCTTATCGGGAAGATCGGCAAATGAAAGGAATCTGACCGGTCTGTCTGCTGTTTTCTTTTTCAGGATATAGGACGGAAGGCGCGGAACGCACATGTCCTTATCAACTGTGATCAGGCAGGGGTAGTTCATCTCCGACACCTGGGTTACGCTGCCGAGATCCTGCCTTACGCGGATGACTTTATCATCGGCATACTCGATCTCGGATACCCATGCGCAGTGCGGGACGCCTAAGTGCTCTGCTATCGCGGGGCCAACCTGTGCAGTATCTCCATCTGTGGTCTGCCTTCCGCAAATGATCAGGTCAGCGCCGCCAAGGACGCGTATTCCCTGCGAAAGAGTATATGACGTGGCCAGGACATCTGCCCCTGCGAACTTCATGTCAGACAGTATCAGCGCGTCATCGGCACCCATGGCATATCCGTCTTTCATCATCTTCTCTGCCTGGTCGGGTCCCATTGTCAGCAGCGTAACTGTTCCGCCCGTTTTCTCACGGATCTGCAGGGCAGCTTCCAGCGCAAAAAGATCATACGGATTAGTGCGCGTCTCAGCGCTCTGGCGCTTCATTGCCCCTGTTTCAGGGTCGATGGCGACCTCGCTGGTGGCCGGCACCTGTTTCATGCAGACTATTATCTTCATATGATTTCCTTTCATTTGGATGTTGTAAGCTCTTTATCCCGGGATGCGCCGATCTGTACTCCGAGTATGCCTCCCACGACCATTACGCTGAACAGGAAACCTGCAGCAGAAAACGGTTCATGCAGAAAAATGGTTCCTGCAAATACGGAAACAGCCGTTGTCAGATTGGCAAATACTGTTGCCCTTGCAACCGGCAGACCGGTAAGTGCATAACTTGAGAGAAAATATGCAGCTACCGAACAGCAGACTGACAGGAACAGGACTGCAAAAACATATTTCCGTTCCGCAAAAGGTCTGAAATATGAGACCGGGTCATGCCGGACTGTAAAAGCCGCCATTGCGGTAAATACCACCGCGCCGAATCCGAGCATGAAATATGTCCTTTCAAACGGCGAATAGCGGTCTGATATCCCTCTGTTCAAAAGTGTATATGCAACTGCGGAAAAGACTGCGACCAGAAGGCCTGCTACACCTATCCAGTCAAGGCTTCCGCTGTTCTTTGTCATGAAACCTATGCCGATCACCCCTGCCACGGACAGCAGGCTGAACAGGATCTGCTTAAGCGTGGGTTTCTCCTTCAGCACCGGGATTGCTGCCATAGTGGATACTATCGGTATGAGTCCGATCATCACTCCGGAAAAGACCGTGCTTGAGTGAAGGATCCCGTACTGTTCTCCGAAGAAATATATCACCGGCTCAAGAAGACCAAGGAGTATGAGCGGGAGCAGCGGCTTTCCGCGGACGTGGAATGACCCTAAAGGGGTAAGCAGCAGTACGCACATTATGATAAAAGCGATAAGGAAACGGTGGCTCAGCAAAACAATGACCGGAGCTATGCCCAGTGCTACTCTTGAGGCTAAAAAGCTGATCCCCCAAAAACTATGTCCGATGACCGCAGCAGCGATCGCCTTCCTGACAGTGGCTGATGTTTTTTTCATTATCAGCCATTATATCATTATCCCTTGACGTGTTGCATCATACACAATATTATTTTTGTAGGATATTATAGCAGAAAGAAGGTATCCCAAATGAAAGTAGCAGTCAGATTTTACACCAAGACAGGAAACACCAGGCGTCTTGCTGAGGCTGTTGCAGATGCGGTCGGCGCAGAGGCTCTGCCCCTCAGCGCTCCCATTGAAGATCCCGTGGACGTACTTTTCCTCGGAAACTCATATTACGCTTTCAACATCGATCCGGAAGTCAGGGATTTCATCCGCTCACTTGACAAAGACAAGGTCGGCTGCATCGTCAATTTCGGTTCCGCCGCAATGCTCAATTCAACATGGAAGAAAGTAAAAGCCGAAGCTGAAAAGGTTGGCATAAGGATGGACGGGCGCGAGTTCCACTGCAAAGGCGAGTTCAAAGGCATCCACAAAGGAAGGCCGAATGAGAAAGACCTCGCGGCTGCCGCAGTTTTTGCAAGATCAATAGTACAGTAACAAATAAAACTGCCGTCACTTCAGTGGCGGCAGTTCATGTATATCGTAATTATCGTGGTAGATTTTAAAAGCTGTTTCCGTATCGCCGGACAGCTCGATCAGCGCGCCTGCCTGGAACATGGCGGACAGGCTCCCTGACGGCGCCTTCCACGCAGCGTTCGATATAACTTCCAGCTTTTCATTTCCCGGCACGTTCGCCCTCAGTATCGACAGCGCTCTGAAAAGCAGCGTCCCGGTCGCGATATGGTAGTCGCTGGATACGATGGCGATCTGTCTGACCTTGGGATAACGTGCTGTCAGTATATCGTAGGTAAATATGGCGTTCTGCGATGTTGTAATGGAATTGTCCTCAACAATTATCCGTTTTTCATCGATTCCGTTTGCGTCCAGCCACTTTGCCATCTCCCCCGCTTCCGTCACGTTTTTGTTCTGGGCTGCCGTTCC
>SVDE01000033.1:4812-21308 GCA_015057955.1 Lachnospiraceae bacterium
GCCTCCGGTACAGACAATATAGGCATTCGGATACTTCTCCGCACTGTTCTTAACTACTTTCAGCCGCTCAATCAGCTCCTCACGCATTTTCCCGTCCGGATCGAGCTGAAAGCCAAGCACAACAATGCAGAGTTCGTTGGTGTCCGGAAGCCCATCAGGCAACACGTCATAGTTGAGCACCAGATCCTTATCCAGTGAAGTCCAGATGTCTGTTATCTTCTCCCAGCGTGTTCCGAGATTCTCATCAACTGATCTGAGTTCCTTCAGCAGGTCTTTCATGTGCGGCAGAGCTTCCTCACCATAACTGCCGTAGTCCACCGTAAGTTCTTCTATTATCTCCTGCGCACTCCTTGATGATTCTTTCTGCGATCCGCATGCCGCTGTCATGAGCAGAAGCGCTGCTATCATCATCAAGCTTATTGCGCGTGTAAGTTTTTTCATTTTTTGTCCTCCGCAAACCGTATTATATCATGTTCACTATTACTCATTTTCTTCTTTTATATTATACTTAATATACGGAGGTGAGGAAAATGTATTTTGACCTGAAAAAGCCTGAGCTTTCTCCCGAAGAGAAAGCCCTTTCAATAGCAACGTATTACGATCTGCCTTTCCATTATCTGGATCCTGTACGGCTTCAGATCCTTGAAGCAGGTCCCATAGATCCTGCTGCGGTTACCCCGCCTGATCACCTTACCGACCTTATCCGGCTTGAAGGATATGTCCCCGGCTCTGATTACGGATACTGCATGCTGGATGACGGTGCGGGATTTGTGGCTACCTACAACGTGTTTCACAATGCCACGATGGACATGCTGAAATGGTGGTTTCCCTGGATGAACACAAAGGCCGCGAACCAGCCTTCCGGTGTCGGTAACATAAAATACAAGGTCTGGTGCCCATACGGACATTTCGACCACGGCATGGCTGTTGACTCTGATGGAAACATGGTACCCAGAGCCGCTGAAGCTCTTGACCTTACTCTTGACGGAGATCCTGTTGACAACATTTACATGCATGGCCTTGACCCGCTGGAATTCGGTCTTTCACATGAGCGCAAGGCGGAGCTTGATGCTGCAGGAGTCATTTACGGGATATCCTATGAGACATTTGACTACCCCGGCATGCATCTGTGCATGAACATGATGAGGCCCTGCCCTACCGGCGGCATTGAAGCGTTCGGACGCGAGTGGATGGGATACGGCATAAGGAATGGAAAGATAGTCCGCGTTCCTGAAACTCCTGTCAATGAGGCATTTCTTAAGAAGGTAGTGCTCCACTGCTCGCTTGAGATGCAGCATCTCGATGAGATACTGCCGCTGCTGTACGCCGAATACAAAGACAGGCCGGCGGATGCGGCGCTGTAAGATGTAGGAGTTCCCGATTTTAAGTAAAAAGCCCAATTGGGGATATCGACTTGTCTGTGTTTTGCTGAAGCAGTTCCCAAATTCAAGTGAAAAATAAAAATCGGGATACCAAAAACGGTTATGTCCATATAATGGTGTAAATTAAATATTGCAAGAGCCATCAGCTCATCCTTTAGGTATAATGTATTTCGACCAAAAAACAACAAATACCAGGGAGGATGAACAAATGGCTCAGCTCAATATTACATTGAATCAGGAAGAAATACTACAGTTACTTTGCAATGACCGCGATGAAGCGTTCCGGCAGCTGCTTCAGGACAGCCTAAACAGCATCCTCAAAGCAGAGTCCGCGGAGCAGCTTAAGGCTGAACCCTATGAACGCTCCGCAGAACGCACAGACAGCCGCAACGGCACGCGGGAACGTGACCTTACAACGAGGATAGGAAAGATCACACTCAGCGTCCCCAGGCACCGGAACAAACCGTTCAAGACAATGATCTTTGACAATTATAGCCGGAGCGAAGCAGCCCTTATCTCCTGTATGGCAGAGATGGTGGTCAATGGTGTTTCCACCCGTAAGGTCGCGAAAGTAGTGGAAACCCTGTGCGGTGAGACCTATTCAAAGTCCACAGTATCTGATCTGTGCAAGGATCTTGATGACACGGTCAATGAATTCAGGAACCGTCCGCTGGAAGGCTCATATCCATTTCTGGAGCTCGATGCAACTTACTTCAAGGTACGTGAAAACCATCGGATCATATCAAAGGCATTGATGATCGCCTTCGGGGTAAATGATCAGGGAAAACGTGAGATCATAGGATTTGATGCATATCCGGCAGAGACCAGGGAAACCTGGAACTCCTTCCTGAGCTCACTGAAATCGCGTGGATTAAACGGGATCCTCATGATCACTTCCGATTCCCACGATGGTATCCGCAGTGCGGTAGGCAAAGTATTTCCCCGTGTCCCCTGGCAGAGATGCCAGTTCCATTTTTCAAGGAACATTTCCGAAAAAGCGCCGAAGAAATACCAGGCGGGACTCAGGTCAGAACTGACAGCAATGTTCAACAGCAAGAGCATTGACGAAGCCCGGCAGAAAAGGGATGCCATCATTGAAGAATACAAGGACATAGCAGAAACGGCGATGACCTGTCTTGATGAAGGCTTTGAAGATTCCATGACTGTCATGACGCTCCCCCAGCTCATGCGCAGGGACTTCCGGACTTCAAATCATCTTGAACGTCTGAATGAAGAGCTGAAGCGCCGTTCCAATGCCATAGGAATATTCCCCAATACAGCTTCTCTGATACGTCTTATGGGATCGGTCCTGATCGAGCGCAATGATGTGATCCAGCAGAGCAGGGACATCTTCAGTCAGAAGACTTATAAGCTGCTGACTGAATCGGATATCCCCCACAAACTTGTGATCATCGCAAGGCAACAGCTGCAGCAAGCAGCATAGATTATCAAGGTACTATGCCTAAAGGTAATTTACACACAATTTTGGACTTGACTCCAAAAACATGTTTTTCACCCAAAAAAGTTCCCGATCTGAAAAATACAATGCATTTTGGGATACATTCAGACACCTAAACGCCAAACGCAGTTCCCGAATTGAAAAACGAATTGAATTTCGGGATACATCCGGCCCAAAAGACATAAAAAAGGACGGAGCCGCAAATGCAGCTCCGTCCTTTTTTCAGTTTGCGAAGAACTGGTGATAACGCTTGTCAGCCCCAGGACAACAGATAAGGCTGATGTCTGTAAGGCGATACAAAGATGGACTGGGTCGGGCAGTCTTCCTCGCAGTACATGCAGACTATGCAGTCCTGCTCGTACTTGATGTAAGGCTTGCCGTCTTTTCCCATACGGATAACGTCCATGTTGCAGTTTTTAACGCAAAGCCCGCAGCCAGTGCAGGTCTCTTTATCAATTCTCTCAATAGCCATTGCAATACCCTCCTTATTTCTGCTCTACCGGCTCATCAATGCCTTCGGACCACTCAACGTGTCTTCCATCGGGCAGATGCATCGGGAATCTCCTCTTGTATCTCTCAGCATAAGGAATATTGGGATCCGGATGCCACTTCTCGGGGATGGGTTCGGAGCCGAGTACAATCTCGTCTTCTCCTTCGCCGCCCTTTCTGAGTGTGATCCACTGGAATCCGTACGGATCACGTCTGGTCGGATAATCCTCACGGAAGTGAGCTCCGCGGCTCTCTTTACGCTCAAGGGAAGCAAGAAGCTTAAGTTCCATGTTAAGGGCCATGTTGATGGTCTCATGTACTTTTCTGAGCTCATGCATGTCATCAGCATACAGCTTCGGGCAGAGTTCCTTTCTTACGTAACGGATCTGCTGAAGAGCTATGTTCAGTCTTTCCTCACTCTTAACGAAGATTACGAAGTAAGGGAAGATAACGCTCTGCATGTACTGGGTTACCCACTGAGGTGAGAATCCGCCGTTGCGCTCGTAAGGTGCGAATACATAATCCATTGCAGCGTTGATGACTTCTTCCTTAATAGGAGTTGCTTCTTCATTTACTGCCTTCTGGCCTGCGTCTGTTCCTGCAAGTGTGCCTGTTACTGAGCAGTAAGCTGCTGCAAATCCCTGCCCGGGATACTCAGCTCCGCATGCTCTTGCTCCGAGTGAGTCGCCTGCAGCGTAGAGGCCTGAAAGTTCAGACTCACAATGTTTGTTGACAGGCCAGAGTCCGTCGGCTACATGTGCGCTCTGTCCAAGGGCACGGCCCATTACCATACGGATACGTCCACTCTTTGCAAGTCTCTCGTCATATTCTGAACGGGGATATCCCTTAGGACTCTTATGCATCTCCTGGAACTCGCTCATGCCTGAAGTGGTCTCCCAGATTGCGGGAACCTTGCCTTCAGCAGCCATGAAAGCTTCCAGATGATGGGTTGCGAGACGGTCCCAATGGTAACCTGTCTTTACTTCATCTGCGTTCAGGGTAGGAGTGTTGGGCTTCATCTCTCCGCGGAAAGTACGAAGTCTGTCTCTGTCCTTAACTGCCCAGGGCCATGCGGGGAAGTCGCATCTTACGGGATGGGTCTCTTCCCATTCCTTACCGGTGATCCTGCATCCGTGACGGAATGCGATAGCGTCAGCGTCACCTGTGCTCATGCAGCGAAGTCCGGGGCTCTTAAGTCCTGCAGGACCCATGCAGAGGATGACTTTCTTTGCCTGGATGATGATCGCTCTTGTCTCATCTGAGTTAGGGATGGCGATGGCACCAACTACTTTGTTATCCTGCTCAAGTACATCGATGACAGTTGTGTTCTCAAGGAGATCAACGCCTTCCTTGATCAGCTGTTTTCTGAGTACCTGCATATTCTTCCTGGGCGGATGGCGATAGCTCTGCTGGAACTGGATAGTCCTCATTCCGACAGGGTTAAGAGGCATTACGACCATGGGATCATTTGAGGGCTCTTTTGCAACGCACTCATAAGGAACACCGTTATGATCCCATCTGTAGACGTATGCGCCCCACTCTACAAGATCTTTCCAGCACTGTGTTGATCCTCTGTATGTGATCTCGGACCAGTCACGGTCATTCATGTAGTCACCTGTTGTATTGCAGACCATCATCCATTTTTCGAAATCATGTCTCTCAGGATCGAATGCGGCAAATGTATTGTCATGAGGGCTCTGTCCGCAGCTGCCGACACGTCCCTTATCTACCAGCAGAACCTTAGCGCCCTGATTTCTTGCCTTGATGGCTGCGAAACATCCGGCGTAGCCTCCGCCGATGACAAGAACATCTGTAACATGCTGTTCCTGGTCGATCTTAATCTTCTGTTTCATTAAGTGAACCTCCTTTTTCTCTCGGGATACATTTAATCTTTGTTTACAGTTTAACAGTAATGTTTCTATTTTGGAATTTTATAATATTAAATGTTTTAATTAAGGTTGTTTATCAGTAGGATCTAATCCAATCCGTTGATCTCTTTTGCCCTGCAGCATGACACATTCCTTCCGGGTGCTATCTCCTCAAGCTTCTGAGGCTGGTCACAGATACCTGCCTTGTAATACATGCATCTGTTCGCAAATCTGCAGCCGGGCTTAGGATTGATCGGTGAAGTGATCTCACCCTTTGTGATTATCCTCTTGCTCTTGTCATGTATATCAGTGGTAGGGATGGAGCTTAACAGCACCTTTGTGTACGGATGCAGGGGCTTCTGGAAAATGCTCTTGGCATCGCATACTTCAATGACCTGTCCCAGATACATTACGCAGATGTTGTCTGCCAGATGTTTTACGACTGACATGTCATGGGTTACGAACAGGTATGTGAGGTTTCTCTGTTCCTGAAGATCCTGCAGGAGGTTCAGTATCTGTGCCTGGATACTTACGTCCAGCGCTGATACAGGCTCATCGCATACGATGAATTCAGGACTCATTGCCAGTGCCCTGGCAATACCTACTCTCTGCCTGCGGCCGCCATCCAGCTCATGCGGGTATGCCCTGCGCATTCTCTGGTCGACACCTACAAGCTCCATGAGCTCATCAACACGCTCATTCATCTCGGCCTTTGAATATCTCTTTGACAGTTTCATCGGCTCACGTATGGTGCTCTCGATCGTCTTTCTTGGGTCAAGTGATGAGTTCGGATCCTGGAAGATGATCTGCATCTTATGCCTGAGTTTCGCGAGCTCGCGTCTGTCAACTTTTGTGACATCCTTACCGCGGTAGAGTATCTGCCCGTCAGTGCTCTCAAGAAGATGGATAAGGGTTCTGCCAAGGGTGGATTTTCCGCATCCTGACTCTCCGACAACGCCCATTGTTGTTCCTTCTTCTATCTTGATGTTAACATCGTCAACAGCATGAAGCAGTCCCTTGGGAGTATTGAAGTATTTTTTCAGATTATGGGTTTCAAGTAAAACACTCATTCAGATACCTCCTTTGCTCCCGGCTGCCTGTTGCATCTGAACTGATGTCCGTCTGCAAGTGTTGTTACCGGAACAGGACTGTTGCATGCCTCGGTAGCATACTTGCATCTTGGAGCAAATTTGCAGCCTTTAGACAGATTTGTGGGATCAGGCGGAGCGCCGAAGATCGGGCTCAGTCTGTCTACGTCTGTCGTCATCTTGGGGATGGCATCAAACAGCCCCTGCGTATAAGGGTGTGTAGGCGCTTCAAATACCTGTTCGAGCGTACCGTATTCAACGATCTCTCCGGCATAAACAACTGCTACAGTATCGCAGCATTTAGCGACTATTCCGAAATCATGTGTGATCAGGATCATTGCTGTACCCTGTCTCTTCTGAAGGTCGGATATCATCTCAAGGACCTGCGCCTGGATAGTAACGTCAAGGGCACTGGTCGGTTCGTCTGCAATGAGCAGATCCGGATTGCATGCAAGTGCCATCGCGATAACGACTCTCTGCTTCATTCCTCCTGAGAACTGATGCGGATATTCACGGAATCGGTCAGGTGAAATGCCTACAAGGCGGAACATCTCTATGGCCTTCTCATCGGCTTCTTTCTTGCTGACATCCTGATGATACCTGATGGCTTCAGCTACCTGCCACCCTACTCTCTTTACCGGGTTCAGGGCTGTCATGGGATCCTGGAATACCATGGATATCTTGTCGCCCCTGATCTTTCTCATCTCTTCTTCAGAGATCTCAAAGAGTTTCTTTCCCTGGAACTCCACTTCGCCTTCAATGACTTTTGCAGGAGGAGTGGGAAGTATCCTGAGGATGGTCCTTGCTATTGTTGTCTTACCGGCACCCGTCTCTCCGACGAGTCCGATCGTCTGTCCTTTATTGAGCTTAAAGCTTACTCCGTTTACTGCCTCAACGGTCTCGTCCTTAGTAATGTAATTGACTTTGATATTGTCGACAGAAAGAAGAAGCTCATCTGTATTCTGATTGATGTTTTCCATTTCTTCCTCCTATCGTCTCAGCTTCGGATCAAGTGAATCCCTGAGTCCGTCACCTACAATATTGAATGCCAGAACTACTACTGCTACGAAAATACCGGGAATAAGCACAACGTGCGGGGCATTTCTCATTGCTGCTCTTCCTGCAGAGATCATAGCGCCCCACTCTGCCATCGGCTCCTGGATACCAAGTCCCAGGAAGGAAAGTCCGGCGGAGTTCATTATCTTCATGCCGACACCGATTGAAAAGCTTACTATGACTGAAGACAGGCTGTTCGGAAGCATGTGAACGGTCAGTATCCTGAATTTCGAGCAGTTGATGGCTTTTGAGGCCTCTATGAACTCCTGCTCCCTGAGGCTCATCATGCTGGACCTTAACAGTCTTACGACCTCGGGTATGCTGTAGAACGCAAGCGCGATCATCGTAGGGAACAGTCCCTGTCCGAGGAGCTGTGAAATAAGTATGCACAGCAGGATGTTCGGTATGGACTGGATTACGTCACATATCCTGAGGATGAGGGACTCGACAACCCCTCCGAAAAATCCTGCGATAGCTCCGAAGATGATACCTACCAGAACGCCTATCAGACTGGATCCGATACCTATTCCCAGCGAAGCCCTTGCTCCGAAGATTATCCTTGAGAGGATATCTCTTCCGAATGAGTCGGTGCCGAAAATGTGTGCGGCGCTCGGTCCCTGATTGGCATGGATCGGGTCAATTGCTGTATAGTTGTACGGTGCAAGGACCGGTGCAAGGATAGCCATGAGTATCAGAAGGAATATCAGTATAATTCCGACAAGCGCAGCTTTGTTTCTCGCGAACTGTACAACTACACTTCCAAAGCTTGAATCCTTCCAGGTTCTTTCACGGGCAGCAGGAAGATTTTTATTGCCGGAAACGGCTGCATCTGTATTAGGCATTTGCTGCTACCCCCTTTCCGGAAGTTTTGACTTTTTTGCGTGTGCCGCCCCTTTCATACTGTGCCTTGATCCTCGGATCAATGAACGCGTACAGTATGTCTATGATGAGTATTACGATACAGAACAGCAGGGAAAGAAGTGTTACTCCGCTCCTTACTATCGGATAGTCAGCCTTTCTGACCGCATCCATGATGTAATAACCTATGCCCGGTACAGCAAACACTGTCTCTATAACGACTGTTCCGCCGAGAGCTCTTCCAAAGTGGGTTCCTACGAAAGTAACTATGGGAATGAGTGCATTAGGAAGCGCATGTCCGTAAAGTATAGTTCTTTCAGGTACTCCCTTGGCCCTGGCAGTAACAACATAATCAGACCTGATGACCTCAAGCATCTGGGAACGTGTCATTCGCGTAAGCGATCCGATTCCCATGAGGGCATTCGCAACTATGGGCATTATGTATGAGTACCAATGTTCGATACCCGACGTCGGAAGCCAGTTAAGCTTTACCGAGAACAGCAATATGAACATAAGTCCGACCCAGAATCCCGGCAGCGAAATGCCGATCATTGCAAGAAGTATGCACAGTCTGTCAACAATTCCATTTTGATGGGTTGCTGCAGTGATACCCAGAGGGATAGCGACAACAATCTGCAGCAGGCAGCAAAACGCCGCGATTATGAACGTACGGGGAAGCCTGGAAAAAATCTCTGTCGCAATGTCTGTTTTCATTACCCAGCTCTTTCCGAAATCCAGATGGATGAAGAACC
The DNA here is from genome assembly GCA_015057955.1 of Lachnospiraceae bacterium. Lineage (GTDB taxonomy): Bacteria > Bacillota > Clostridia > Lachnospirales > Lachnospiraceae > RGIG5612. Next base: position 13,765 of record SVDE01000033.1, read on the forward strand.
TGTAAAGGAACTGTCCAAGCTGGACGATGTATGGCTGATCAAGACCCAGATCCTTAGCCATCTCCTGATACTGCTCCGGGGAATAGTTGTCACCAAGCTGAAGCTTGATCGGATCTCCCGGTGAAAGATACAGTATCGTGAAAATTACGATCGCCACTGCAAGGAGCACAGGTATGATAGATAGTATTCTTTTAATGACAAACCTTATCATTATCTTTGCCTCTCCTATTTTAACTACTAAAAAGCACTGGTAGTGCCCGTGCGCAAAAGCGCCTTTTCAGATCCGGCAGGCGCATTAGCCGGACGCCTGCCGGAAAAGGCCCCTGCGCGCCAACGCGCGCAGGGAAAACAGTTTTATTACTCAACTACGAAGGATGAATAGATTGCATCATCAAACGGAATGACAACGCCGCCAATGACTTTGTCGCTGCCGATGACCATCTTAGGGCAGTAGTACAGACCATAGATGTAGCACTGCTCCTCAAGATAATCGAGAAGTTCCTGAACTGCCTCAGGTGAGTTGGTAGACTGGTTTCCTGTAGCCTCATACAGCTGCTGAAGCTTGTCATCATTAACAAAGCATCTGCCGAAGCCGTTTCCGTAAGCCTTGTTGTCGATCTCCTTGACTGAAACGTTTACATAGTCATCTGCAGAGGTAGCGCCGAGAAGCTCGATCTCATACTCTGTGCCTGTAGGCTCAACACGGACTGTACGGAATGTCGCCATGTCATACTCAAGCGGTACAAGATTTACACCGATCTGGAGGCAGTAAGCCTGGATCAGAGGGAAGCTCTTTGAAACTGTGTTTCTCGGAAGGATAAGAACTCTGAGTTCTTCTCCGTTGTATGAAGACTCTTCAACGAGTTTCTTTGCTTCTGTAAGGTTAGGATCATAAGGGAAGTAGTCATCATGACCAAACTCAAGTCCTGAATCCTCAAGGTAAGGGTTGGTAGCTGCGTTACAAGCTCTTCCAAGGCTTCCGTATACATTGTATGCGCATGCAGCTGAGTCAATGCAGAGCGCGATGGCTTTACGGAGATTGATGTCCTTGCAAGGGCTGTTCTCGCCGCAGTTAAATGTCATATGAACGAATGCGTTGTTCTGGCTCTCCATGGCGATGTAGCCGTCTTTTGCTGTTCCGTCATCGTTAAGGAACATTCCCCAGTCATTTGAGTCGATCTCAGATGTGAAGTCGATCTCTCCTGTCTCAAGAGCAGCTGCCAGTGTAGAAGTATCAGGGATAACTTTTACTGTAAGAGTCTTGATGTTAAATAAGTTTCTTTCACAGATGTATTCTTCATCTGTCTGCCAGTAATCGTCTCTTCTGTTGAATACATAGAAAGATCCTGCTGTTGACTTGCTGAGGTCAAGTGTATATCCGCCTGTTCCGATCGGATATGTAGCCATCTCGTCGGGGCTGCTCTCCCAAGCTGCCTGAGTAATGATGGGAACACGTGAGAAAACGTCTTCAACCTGGCCTGTTCTTTCGGGATCAAGTGTGAACTCGAAAGTATACTCGCCGGTTGTATGATAATCGGTAAGAGTCTTCCATGTAGAAGAGTTCTGACCGTCCTCTTTGTATCCGTCAAATGAGAAGATAACGTCTTCTGCTGTCATGTGGTTGCCTTCGCTGTCTGTGATGTAGTCGAAGAGCTCAACAGAATACTTTCCATCGCCTAAAGACTCATAGCTCTTGGCAAGAAGAGGATGAAGTTCTTTGTTTGCATCCTTGTAGAATAATGTCTCATAGCACATTACTCTCTTGAGCTTAACGCCGGCTGATCCTGCTCCGCCCGGATAGAATGATCCGATATCGGCATTAATTCCGACAGTAAGCTCTGCGTCTCTGTTGACTGTTTCAGCATTGATGTCCGCAGTCAGCTGTTCAGCAGTTGTTGCAGTAGTATCGTCAGCTGGTGCAACAGCGGTAGTGTCAGCAGCAGCGCTGGTGGTTGCGGGTGCGTTGGAACCGCCCTGCCCGCAGGCTGCCAGCATTGTAACTACCATTGCAAGTGACAATAACAAAGCAAATATTTTTTTCATGTCCTTTCTCCTTTTGAATGAAAATGATTTCCGATAGTACGGAGTTTCATGCATTAACTTTATCAATTAACTGATTGGAAGAGAATTTTATAATGTGAAAGATATAATTTAAAAGATTTATCAAATTCCAGGATTATGTTATAATCTTACCGGACATCAGATTATAAACGGATCATGGTGATGGTATGGATATCGAATATTTAAAGCGTTTTGTAGTGGTCGGACAGGAACTGAATTTCCGTAAAGCATCTGAGCTTCTGTTCATAAGCCAGCCCGCGCTCACACACAGTATCAATACACTGGAAAAAGAACTGAATGTCACTCTTCTGGAGCGGAATACCAAGAATGTCAAACTGACCGAGGCCGGCAAGATATTCCTTGAATCATGCACCAATCTTCTGACGATATATGACAATGCCATCGCTTCCATAACATATGAAGCATCAAAGACTGCCAATGTGCTGAACATCGGCTATGTGGGGCCTGCGCTCGGCAAGAATTTTTCGCCATGGATAATGAAGTTCAGGGAGCTTTATCCTGACATCAACATCCAGATCATCCGTTACAGGAGCACTGAGATCGGTGAAGCTTTAGAGAACCGTTCAATCCAACTGGCGTTTGTATTTGAAGGCAATATCACTAACAGCGCAGTTGAATACTCTGTTGTCAGCGAAGAGAGATTCAAGCTCATGGTCAATAAACAAAGTCCTCTCGCCGCTCATGACAGTCTTCCTCTGTCTAAGATAAAAGACGAGTATTTCCTCATTTGCAACAAGGAGTCCTCCCCTAATTATTATTCAACGGTCATGAGCTATTTTGAGGAAGCAGGCATATCTCCCAAGTTCTCCTACGGAGTCAAGGATATAAGTGAGATCTACAGACTTATAGACATGAACATGGGTGTCGCGATCATGTCTGTTGCTGATACATCATATTATGATAATTATGATCTGAAATTCATAGACATTGAAGGAATAGACGATGAAAAGCTTTCCCACCGGAAAGTCCTTGCGTGGCTGGGAGATCTGACACCGGCCGCGAAGAAATTCTTGAAAATAGTGGACAGTCAGCCGCTTAAATAAGATTCGATAATAAGATCAGCAGGGTTTAAACCCTGCTGATCTCTTCATCACTTAATACTCTGATAAAATCATCTTCAAGTCCGAAGGACTGATTTACCGGTCCGTTGCCGCTTCCAAGTTCCAGCGTCTGATCATCAAGCATCGCAGTGACGTAATCCTTTGCCCTCTTAAATGCCTTGTCAGGCTCATATCCTTTAGCCAGATTTGCTGCAAGTGCTGCAGAAATGCTGTTGCCGGCACCTCTGTTGTTCGGATTGGTAACTGACTTACCCCAGAACCATTTGTAGTAATTGTCACGGAACAGCAGATCATTTGCAGCCTGGACATCCAATCCTGCCTTACTTATGACGATAGCGTTGTATTTTGCGCTTATTATCTTGCATGCATCTATGAGATCTGATTCAGACTCTATTTCAATGCCGGCAAGCATTGCTGCTTCCCTGCGGTCGGGTGTGATCACATCTGCCAGAGGCAGCAGATCCTTCTCGAGAGCTTTTACCGCAGCCTCATCCAGCGGCACAAGGCGCTGCTTCGTAGGGATGACAGGGTCAACGACTATGTTGGCAGGCTTATACTGCCTGAGTTTTGCCGCTATTGTACTGATAAGTTCAGCAGAAGTGACCATGCCGACTTTCACCGCATCCACCTTTATATCCTCGAAGACTGCATCGATCTGTGATGCAAGAAACTCTGGAGTCACTGCAACGCTTTCTTTATATTCTTTTGTATTCTTTGAGACAAGGGATGCAACAGCGCAGACGGCATATGCCCCGTTTCTCATTATGGTCTTAATGTCTCCCTGAATACCGGAAGCGCAGAGAGTGTCACTTCCGCCGATGGTTAAAACAACATTCATGATTTTTTCCTCCTGTATTCTATATCTGTATTAAATCATTTATCCCTGATAAAGGAAATTCCATTGTTTTTATCATATTAATAAAAAGAGTTAATGAATTTTCAGAACAAAAGGCCCATGTTCGCCCAAATGGGGACCGATATCATTATCCCGATAATGCTTGAAACAAAATAAATGATACCGTAGGTGAGCAGATGACCGGGTGTCCAGGACTTCTCTTTTGTAACTGACTGGGCCATGATCACCCAATGGTTCTCGTAGCTCACGAAAAATGCGCATCCTGCAAGCGCAAGTATCGGTGCAAATACCAGCGGGCTGATCCCGTATGCCCTCTGTATGGCGGGAAGTATGGCCGGAAGAATGACAAATGTCGGGAAATAGCTTGCGATGTCAATGAAATGCCAGAGAAACAGGAATACTGTCACGACACCCACAAGCAGGAATGCGTTGGCTGAAAACGGTCTTAGCGCAGGCACGATCAGTCCTGAAAGCCAGTCAATTATCCCGACCGTTTCACATATACTGCCTAATCCGAGAGCCATTCCAAGGAACACTATTAAGTCCCAGCTGATGCCGGTCCCGATCTCACCAGGCTTTATAATGCCAAAAACAAAGAACAGGAAGGTTGCCCCAAGACAGACGATTGTTGAAGATACACCTATGTAATTGCCTGTAAGGAACAGGATGAAGCATATGACAAGTATTACACCGGATATGATCTCATCTTTCGTGATCTTTCCGCATTTTGTTTCCTTTATGGCCTTTGCTGCGCTTTCAGGCAGTTTTTCCTTTGGTCTCATGAACAGAAGCGAGCCGATCAGCATCAACAGGGAGGCTATCTCCACCGGTACAAAGGAGACCGAAAACCAACTGCTGAAGTTCAGCATGCCGTTCAGCTCGGGGACTGCGTCATATGAGCCGCTGAGGACAGGACCTGTGAGCGAGCCCGTCAGCCATCCTGCACCGGGTATGAGTGCCATGGCAAATGCGGTCAGCAAGATGAGGGAGTTCCCTTTTGACCCCGGTTTCAGATCACAGAGTTCACAGCAGCTCAAGGCAACCGGCATGACTATCGCCACTCTTACTGTCATTGAAGGAGTCAGAACTGAAAGGACTATCCCTATGATAGCCCATGCAATAGTGAGACTGACATAAGACGGCTTAAACAGCTTCAGGATCAGCAGCGCCAGCCTGTAACCCAGGCCTGTTTTTTTGATCACAAAACCGAAGAATAATGCAGCGACTAACGTCCAGACAGCAGACTGTGTAAATCCGGAAAAAACTGTCGGAACAGGTATACCGACCGCGAGCATGTATGCTGCGAAAAACAGGGCTCCCGCTGAGAACGGAAGTCCGAAAGGCTTGAATATCCATAGTCCGAGGGTAATGAGTATTCCTGCCAGCACCATCTGACCCTGACCGCTTAACGAGCCGTTCAGCGGTTTTAATATCATGATGAGAACTGCGCCTATTGTTACTGCAATGCTGCCTATATACGGTATTTTTGTTTTCATCTGTCTGCTCTTTTTGTATTATTTTTAGTACAATAATAATTCAAAATAAGCAATTTTGATATTTTAAAAAGATTATCATCTGATTCACATTTTTTACTGATATTTGGGATTCAGACACAAAACTGCCCCAAAACACTTTGTTTTGGGGCAGTATATCTGCAGTATTGTTTTAATGTATGAACTAGTGGGCCGGTCTTCCGAAGTGGGCTGCCACTATCTTCAGGTTATCAATGATGGGCAGGTGCTGCGGGCATACGGATTCGCACTGGCCGCATTCGATGCAGTCGTCAGCAGCTCCGAAATGTCCGGTCATATTCTGGTATTTAGAAATTGTAAATGTCCAGCCTTTTTCCTCCAGGTCCTCGCGCATGTCCTCATTGTACATTGCGAAATACTCAGGGATGGCAATGTTCTGCGGGCAGCCACCTGTGCAGTATGAGCATCCAGTGCACGGGATCGCGATCTGACCATTGATGATGGCCGCGGCCTGCGCGCATATCTGCTTCTCTTCCTCAGTAAGCGGGACAAAATCTTCCATGTATGATGTGTTGTCGATGATCTGCTCCATGCTGCTCATGCCTGAAAGTACGACCATGACAGAGGGAAGACTTGCTGCGAACCTGATCGCCCAGCTTGAAACAGAATATGAAGGATCTGCATTACGGAACAATTCCTCAACCTGAGGGGGAACATTTGCAAGAGTTCCGCCTTTTACCGGCTCCATTACGATAACCTTCTTACCATATTTTTCTGCAACTTCATAGCATTTTCTTGCCTGGACAGTGTCACTCTCCCAGTCAAGGTAATTGATCTGGAGCTGTACGAACTCCATCCCGGGATATTTGGTCAGGACCTGCTCGAGCAGTTCAGGCGTATCATGGAATGAAAAACCGACATGGCGAACGAGTCCCTGCTTTTTCTTTTCGATCACAAAATTGAAACAGTCCAGTTTTTCATATTTCTTATACAGGCCTTCATCCACTCCGTGGACCAGATAGTAATCGAAATATCCGGCACCTGTCTTGCGCAGCTGTTCCTGAAATACCTGCTCACGTTCTTCCAGTGTATTAAAGAATTCGCAGTGCAGCTTGGTGGCAAGCGTGAAGCTCTCCCTGGGATATCTTTCAACAAGTGCTATCCTTGCAGCGTCCTCGCTCTGGAATCCATGATACATCCAGGCGGTGTCAAAATAGGTGAAGCCTTTTTCCATGAAGACGTCCACCATTTTCTTGGTCTGCTCAATGTCTATTTTTGTCTCATCATTCCGGTCTGTCAGCGGGAGCCGCATGAGACCGAATCCAAGTTTTTTCTCCGGTACAAAATCCATATCTATACCCTCCTTTTGTTTAATTATATCATCAGATCCTGAACTCCTTCCACAACATCTTAAAGAACAGAAATACGGCTATTGCCGCTGTGATAAGGTCTGATATCGCCTGGGAAGCCACTATGCCGCTGTAACCCAGCACAGCCCTTGCTGTGAGCAGCACTGCCAGGAAGATGACTCCCTGACGGCTCACTGAAAGGATAAGTGCCCCGCTCCCCTTTCCGAAGGCCTGGAAAAGTATCATTGTGAGCATTATGATCCCTACAAACAACATTGAGATGACTCTCCATCTGAGCATGGGTATGCCTGCGGAAATTACATTTGTATCATCCATGAAGATGCGCATAAGGCCCGGAGCGGCCGCGACTATGATCCCGGTAAGGACTACGGCAACGATGCTGATGAAGGCCACACAGAATTTCAGCAGCCGTCTCAGTCTTTCGCGGTCTTTTGCGCCGAACAGATAACCGAACACCGGCTGCCCGCCAAATGTCAGACCTGTCAATATCAGCTGGATTATCGTGCTTACCTTTGTAGCTATCCCCATTGCCGCGATCTTATCATCGCCGTACGGAAGCAGGAACTGATTGATGAAAACAGTACTGAGCGCGGTCATGATGTTCACGATCGCTGCCGGTATGCCGACTGCGAATATCTGCTTAAGGAAATCTGCCGGGACCCGTGCGGACTTCAATTCCAGCGAAAGGATGCGGCTTTTTTTA
>SVDE01000034.1 GCA_015057955.1 Lachnospiraceae bacterium
ATGTAAGGATCGCACCTTCACCCCAGTGGCTCAGGCAGAGACTTGCAAGCAACGGCATCCGTCCGATCAACAACATCGTCGACATCACCAACTATGTCATGGAAGAGTTCGGACAGCCGATGCATGCATTTGATTATGACAAGCTCAGAGGCCACAAGATCATAGTCGATACAGCCAATGACGGTGATGTCTTTACAACACTTGACGGCCAGGACAGAAAGCTTGATAAGAACATCCTTATGATCAATGACGCTGAAGGCGGTGTCTGCATAGCCGGCATAATGGGAGGAGAGAACTCCAAGATCACCGATGATGTAAAGACTATGGTATTTGAGTGCGCCTGCTTTGACGGCACCAACAACCGTCTTTCTTCCAAGCGTTTAGGTCTGCGTACAGATGCCTCCGGAAAATACGAAAAGGGTCTTGATCCTGAAAATACAATGGCAGCCGTAAATAGGGCCTGCGAACTTATAGAGCTTCTTGACGCAGGTGATGTCATCGGCGGATGCATTGACGTCTATCCGGTCAGGAACGAGCCGAAACAGATCAAATTTGACCCCGACAAGATCAACGCACTGCTTGGAACAGACATCCCCAAGGAGCAGCAGCTTGAGTATTTCAAACCTCTTGGCATTATGTATGATGAGAGCACACAGATGCTCACCATCCCTACATTCCGACAGGATCTCTTAAGATGCTGCGACATTGCCGAGGAAGTAGCTAGGTTCTATGGCTACAATAATATTCCTGCGACTCTTCCGGGCACAGGCGGAACATACGGACATCTTTCACATGACTTTGTTATCCAGAATGATATCAGGAGTTCTATGCTCGCATCCGGTTATTCAGAGTCAATGACATTTTCATTTGAAAGCCCCAAGGCTTTTGATAAGATGCTTCTTCCTGCAGATGATCCATTAAGGACATGCATAACCATCATGAATCCTCTTGGCGAAGATTACAGCATCATGAGAACCAGTCTGTTCAACGGACTCATGACTTCTCTTGCTACTAACTACAATAAGAGAAATAAACAGGCTGCGCTTTTTGAACTGTCAAACATTTATATACCCAAGTCACTTCCGCTCACTGAACTTCCTGATGAGAGGATGACCCTGGCCTTCGGTTTTTACGGAGACGGAGACTTTTATACTCTGAAAGGCACACTTGAGGAGCTGCTGTACAAACTTGGACTTAAGGGAATAAGAGAGTATACAACAGACAATTTAAGACCGTTCCTTCATCCGGGACGTCAGGCTACGGTCCTTCAGAATAAGAAGCCGATAGCTTATCTGGGCGAAGTCCATCCGGTTGTTGCTGATAATTACGGTATCGGCACAAGGGTATATGTTGCCTTTGTTGATGCAGCCACTCTTTTTGCGATAGCAAACCCTGCAAAGAAATTCACTGAGATACCTAAATATCCCGCAGTGACCCGTGACCTCAGCCTTCTCATGAAGAAAGAGACTCTTGCGGGAGAAGTTGAGTCCATTATCTCAAAGAACGGCGGAAAGCTCCTTGAGCATCTTGAGCTGTTTGATATCTATGAGGGCGAACGTATCGGAAACGGATTCAAGTCACTTGCATATTCGCTTGTGTTCCGTGCAAAGGACCACACACTTTCCGATGATGAAGTCAATCCGATAATGGAAAAGATCATCTCCAAGCTCAGTGAAAAAGAAATAGACTTGAGAAGCTGATATGTGTTAGAATTCTCGAGATATACATTCTGAAAAGAGGAAGAAAATGAAAAAGACAAAAAGCATTGTTATTTTTGTGATCACGCTGGTCGTAATACTGGCCACTGTCTATGTTTCGGCATTTGGCATCGGGGGACGCGGAAAAGCCAGCAACATCACACTTGGTCTTGACCTGCGCGGCGGTGCAAGCGTTACTTATCAGGTAACAGATAAGAACTTTACCGCTGAACAGATGGCAGATACAATTTACAAGCTTCAGCTCCGTGTTGCCGAGTACAGCACTGACGCCACTGTATATCAGGAAGGCACAGACAGGATCACAGTTGAGATCCCCGGTGTCTATGATACAGAAAAGGTCATCCAGGAACTCGGCCGTCCGGGATCTCTCCAGTTTGCTACTGAGTATGAGACTGTACAGGACGAAGAGACAGGCGCGACAAAATATTACGCTACCGAGACCGGTCTTGTACTTACCGGTGACAACGTCGAATCTGCAAATGCCGGTTCACAGAATGATCAGAAGACCGGTGCCGTTGACTATGTAGTTCATCTCGAACTTGACAGCGAAGGCACAAAAGCATTTGCCGATGCAACTTCAGCGCATGTCGGCGACATCATCTACATTCTCTATGACGGCGACATAGTAAGCTCTCCGAGAGTACAGAGTGCCATCACAAACGGCAGCTGTGTCGTTGAAGGAATGGGATCTTATGAGGCAGCTTCAACACTTGCTTCAACTATCCGTATCGGTTCACTGAGCCTGACTCTTGAAGACATCACATCCAAAGTCGTTTCCGCCAAGCTCGGAAGCAACGCTGTATCCACAGCTCTCCTTGCAGGTGCCATCGGCCTTGGACTGATCATCATCTTCATGATCATCAGATACAGGATCGCAGGTCTTGCTGCAGCGCTTGCGATGGTCTTCTACGCAGGAGGCATTCTTGTACTGCTCAATGCTTTTAACCTTACACTTACTATCTCCGGTATCGCCGGTATCATACTTACCATAGGTATGGCAGTTGACGGCAACGTCATCATAAATGCCCGTATAAGAGAAGAGATCAAGGCAGGCATTCCTACTGAGATCGCTCTTAAGGACGGATTCAGAAAATCAACATCAGCCATCCTTGACGGCAACATCACGACTCTTATCGTCGCCATAGTCCTTCTGATCTTCGGTTCAGGTTCTGTTCAGGGATTCGGAATGACTCTTGCGATAGGTATCGTACTGAGTGTATTCACTTCACTTGTTGTTTCCAGGCTGCTCATGCTCTCATTCTACGGAATGGGACTTAAGAAAGAATCCTTCTATGCAAGCCTCAAGAAAGCTTCCGGCAAGGTATTCGATTTTATTGGCAAGAGAGTCATTTGGTTCATCATCGCCATCGTCTGCATCGTTGCAGGTATCGTGGCCATGATCGCAAACGGCGCAGCAGGAAAGAGAGCACTCAACTTCAGCATTGATTTCGTAGGCGGTGTTTCAACTCAGGTTGAATTTCCCGAGGACATTACCGTTGATGACTTTAACAACACTGTAAGGCCTGACATCATCAATATCGTCGGTGCAAGTGATGTTGAAGGACAGAAAGTCACCGGAACTACACAGTATGTTATCAAGACTCCTGACCTTGATCAGGAGAAGATCTCAGAAGTAAGGGATCTGTTGGTAACCAAATACAGTGCTGATCCAGACAGCTTTGAGATCACCAAGATCACAGCAACCGTCAGCAAAGAACTTCAGCAGGATGCCCTGATCTCACTTGCGATCGCGGCCGTACTCATGCTGATCTATATTTGGATAAGATTCAGGAAATTCAAATTCGCCATCTCATCCGTTATAGCCCTTCTGCATGACGTAGCCATCGTTGTTGCTTTCTATGCGCTGTTCAGAGTATCTGTAGGAAACTCATTCATCGCATGCATACTTACTATCGTTGGTTACTCGATCAATGCGACCATCGTCATATTCGACCGTATCAGGGAGAACCTTGCTGATCCCACTCTCAACTATGACCTGAAGCTCGTTGCTAATACAAGTATCCAGCAGAGTATGACACGAAGCGTGTTCACATCATTGACAACATTCGTTACCGTCCTTTGTCTTTACATCTTCGGTATCGAATCAATGAAGGCTTTCGCGCTTCCTCTTGGAGTCGGTATCATTGCCGGTGCATTTTCTTCAATCTTCATCTCAAGCTGCCTTGTCTATATAATGACAAAGAAAGAGGACAGATATAACGCAAGAGCTGCTGTTTCAGCAGCAAAGCAGGCGGCAACACTTCCCGCAGATGCTGAGTCTGCTGCGGCCGGTGAGGTAACTGATCCTGAATCAATAGTTGTTCCCGGAAAGATAACTGCAAATCCTAACCATAAAAAGAAAAAGAGGAGACAGTGATCAATTAAATGCTTGTACCGGTTTTACTTTTCATCTTAGGACTTGCATGCCTTATATTTGGAGGAGACTGGTTTGTAGACGGAGCCGTTGGCATTGCCAATAGGCTCCGTCTTCCCGAAATCCTCATAGGAGCAACAGTCGTGTCAATAGGCACGACTCTTCCTGAAGTAATGGTTTCAGCCCAGGCCGCCGCTTTAGGGCATGGTCAGATAGCTTACGGCAATGCCATCGGGTCTGTCATATGCAACACAGCCCTGATATTAGCTGTGACCATAGCCATAAAACCCGCCAAAGCCGAGAGGAAAGACATTTATCTCTCATCCGTTTTTTTCTTTATCGCCGCAGCCATTTACATGTTTTCAGCTTATGTTCTTAAAGCCTTTACAAGATGGATCGGCATCGTCCTGCTCGTAACATTTGTCATCTACATGATATTGAGCGTTGGAAAAAGCCTGAAGATCTCGAAACAGAACAAAGCAATTGACATTACTCCTGCCGGGCAGGATGTTACTGAAAAGAAAAGCTGGAAAGACAATATCGTTGTCATAATCCTGATGCTTGTTGTCGGTGCCGCGCTTATAAGCGTCGGAGCTGACCTGCTCATTGATAACGGCATCATCATAGCCCAGGCACTGGGCGTTCCCGAGTCAGTGATAGCACTGACATTTGTTGCCCTTGGAACTTCGCTTCCGGAACTTGTAACAGCAATCACATCCCTTATCAAGGGTCACGGCAGCCTCTCACTGGGAAACATAATAGGTGCGAATCTGTTCAATCTCGTTCTCGTGAGCGGCATCTCTATCACAATTTCCCCGTTCGGTTTACCTGAGGGAAAAACAATAGCCGGGATAAATTCATCCCTTATCGTGGACATACCTCTGATGCTGCTGGTCATGCTGATCATCATCATTCCGGTATTGATCCGCAACAAGCTTAGCAGAGTGCAGGGCATTATACTTCTTCTTATGTATGCATCGTTCTGTGTTTATCAGTTTGTTTTCTGATCATGAGAAATTGGTATCTTTACTGTAAAAAAGGCGATTTTGCCGGAATATCCGAAGAATTCGGCATATCGCCGATGCTTGCCCGCATTCTCGTTAACAGAGGGCTTAAGACTTCTGAAGAGATCCGCTCTTATCTGTATGACGGACCAGACTCATTTCATGACCCCTTTCTTTTCAAAGACATGTCTGCTGCTGTCGATATGTTACTGGAAACGATCGCTCATGGCGGTAAGATCCGTGTCATAGGCGACTATGACATGGATGGCGTATGTTCATCGATCATACTTAAAAAGTTTCTGGAATATATCGGTGCTGTGATCGATGTCAGGCTGCCTCACCGCATACTTGAAGGATATGGCATGAATTCAGCCATGGCAGATGATGCGGCAGAAGACGGGATCTCCCTGATTATAACATGTGATAACGGCATCTCTTCCTTTGACGCCATAGAACGGGCAGGGGAGCATGGCATCAAATGTATTGTTACTGATCATCATGAGCCACCCGCTGTCCTTCCAAATGCGTACGCGATTATCGACGCTAAGCAGAAGGACTGTCCTTACCCTTATGATCAGCTGTGCGGAGCCGGAGTCAGCTATAAATTCTGCCAGGCCATTTTCACAACGATAAAACGACACGGATTCTCATTTCCTCAGGGCAGGAGCATTAACGGACTTGAAGATCTGCTCAGGGAGCTCATTCAGTTTGCCGGCATGGCAACAGTTGCAGATATTGTTCCGCTAACAGGTGAAAACAGGCTGTTTGCGCGTGAAGGCATAAAATCACTTAATGCATCGGATAATCCCGGTATCAATGCGCTCATCAAAGTTAAAAGCATAAATAAAGGAGAGATTGGATCCTATCATATCGGATTTATTCTTAGTCCGTGTGTCAATTCAGCCGGAAGGCTTGAGAAGGCGCAGATCGCTTTTGATCTGTTCGATACGGATGATCCGATACGGGCTCTTCAGATAGCGGAAGAATTAAACGTTCTTAACGAAAAGCGCAAAAACCTTACCATCACTCAGATCAACGTCGCCGAACAGATCATTTCATCATCACCTGAAATGCTTGATGATGACCACAGGATACTCGTGATCTATCTTCCTGATGCCCATGAGAGCGTTGCCGGGATCATTGCCGGCAAATTAAAGGAGAAGTATTCCTGTCCAGCGCTTATAATTACAGACTCAGAAGAAGGTCTTAAAGGATCGGGCAGGTCAACAGATGATTATAATCTGATAGAGGCACTGGCAAGGCACCCTGAGCTTTTCAGGAAATTCGGAGGTCATGCAAAAGCAGCAGGTTTTACCCTTGACTGTTCTGTTGATGAACTTTCAAAAGTCCTCAACGGAGAGATCGAGTCCATGTCTGTCAGCCGTGACAATAAAGTATGGATCGACATGCAGCTTCCGTTCAGATATGTGACCGAATCGTTTTTGGAAGAACTTAAGATGCTCGAGCCATATGGCCTGCAGAATGACAGACCGCTTTTTGCGGAAAAAAATGTCAGGTTTTTTGATACAAGGATCATCGGTAAGAACTCAAATGTGCTGAAGATGATAATGGAAGATCCCGAAGGCGGACGCATTGAGGGAATATGGTTCGGACACAGTGATGAGCTTCAGGCTGCGGACATAAGATCCCTCATTCAGGAAAGGGGAGAGAACGTTACTTTTTCCGTCCTTTACAGGGCCAACCTGAATGAATTCCATGATGTCCGTTATCCACAGGCAGTGATCGAAGAGATCAGAGTTGATAACAATTGAGACCGTTTTTTTGCGGTCACATTATATACACAAAAATGATTTAAGATATTACAAGTCTTTCTGTTTGACATAAGTGTCTGCAGAAGGTAAAATAATGCGGTGCTTTTGCGAAAAAGCATTTATCTGTGTGCATTTAAGCAGGTGTTTGGAATTGAAGAGAATAACGAAAAAACAGCGCAAAAGAAGGCGTGTCATAAGGAATTGGATATGTCTGGTGCTTGTTGTGGCTGCCATCGCAGTCCTTACCGTTGTCATTGTTTCCGCATTTAAAGGTAATGACAGTGAAGACCCAAGCAGTCCGACAAGAGCAACCCAGTCAGTATCAGCAAGTACTGAAGAGCAGCAGGAAGTCATAACCCAGCCTTCTCAAGGCGACTCTCAGGATACGACTGAAACTGCTTCGCAGGAACCTCAGGTTCAGGATACCCAGGCTCCCAGACTTACAGGATCTGAATACATTTATGTATCAGTCGGCTCCACAGTTAAATATAAATCATATGTTTATGCTGAAGACGATATCGATCCGGAACCTAAGCTGAGCATAGATAACAGTGCCGTTGACCTCAGCAAACCCGGCAATTATCCGGTGGTTTATACAGCTACTGACGCGTCAGGAAATTCAGCTTCCAAGACCTGCACAATCGTTGTTGCCGAGCAGAGTGAGCCTGATGTTGATGAAGCCACGATCTACGCGCTCGCAGACCAGGTCCTTGACAGCATAATCGATGAGGGCATGTCAGACCTTGACAAGGTATTTGCAGTATTCTTCTATGTAAGAGATACTTTTACATACGTAAAGGATAACAATTACTGGGAATATAAGCAGGAAGCCTATCACATGATGACTACGCTGCAGGACAACTGCTATGCAAATGTCTGTGTTTCAAAACTTCTGCTTGAACGTCTTGGTTTTGAGAGTTACATGGTCGAAGGCCACATGGGATATGTTGACGAGTACCATTACTGGAACATGGTCAGCATAGACGGCGGCAATACCTGGTATCATTATGATGCAGCATTCTGGGAGTGGATGGATGATGAATATCCCATGTGCATGATGACAGATGCATTTGCCACAAGGATCTCAGAGGCGCATGACAACATTGTCGATTATGCCGGTTCAGCCGACGTGGCAACGCCTACCGAAGATCTGTGGACTCCGGAAGAGAGAGGATATTACAGTTATTATCTTGACTGACCGCAAGGAGATATTATAAATGGACGAATTACTTGAGATACTTGAAGACCTTCATCCCGAAGTTGATTTTGAGACAGCAACAGGGCTCATCGACAACAAGATACTTGATTCATTTGATGTTGTCACAATAGTTGCAGAAGTAAATGAGGAATTTGACGTAGCCATCCCTGCTGAGGAGCTGATACCTGAAAACTTCAACACAGCTCAGGCTCTTTGGAAACTCATTGAAAGACTGATGGATGAATAATCCGGGAAGATAGGCCTGATGCAGTTTACATCCGTTGCTTTTATCATATTTCTTGCGATACTGATCTTAATATACTACCTGCTGCCTAAAAAGTGCCAGTGGGTAGTTCTTCTTGTTGCAAGCTACATCTTTTATCTGTTCGCAGGCGTAAGATATCTTGCTTTTATCCTGTTTACGACGATAACCACATACCTTGTGACGGTCTACATGGACGGCAATAATAAGAAAAAAGACGCTTATCTTGCCGAGCATAAGAAGGACATGTCCAAGGACGAGAAAAAAGAGTACAAGCACAAGATGAAGGTAAAGAACCGCATTTGGTTCATTATCACGATCGCGGTCAATTTTGCGATCCTTTTCTTCTGCAAGGCGCTGCTCGTTGAGCCTCTTCGCTCAGCATTTTCCAAAGGAACACTCTCATTCCTTACACTCGGCCTTCCGATGGGAATGTCGTTTTACATGTTCCAGTCAATGGGTTATGTCATAGATGTATACAGGGAAAAGGCTGAAGCTCTGAAGAACCCGTTTAAGACAGCGCTTTTCACAGCTTTCTTCCCGCAGCTGATACAGGGACCTATAAGCAAATTTGAACAGCTCAAGGATTCCCTGTTTTCAGAGCATGCATTTGACAGAAAACAGATCGCGTTCGGTCTTGAGCGCATGCTCTGGGGCTTCTTCAAGAAGATGGTCATCGCCGACAGGATCGCTGTGGCTGTAGGTTCCCTTAACTCTTCAGAGAACAGGGGAGTAGCGTTCTTTGTAATGGTCATGTTTTACTCCATACAGCTTTATGCTGACTTCTCAGGAGGCATTGACATCGCGATAGGCGCTGCACAGGCACTCGGCATCACTCTGCCGGAGAACTTCATAAGGCCTTTCTTCTCAACAAATATCGCTGATTATTGGCGCAGATGGCATATCTCCCTCAATGAATGGATGAGGAGCTATATCTTCTATCCGATCACCGTTTCCGGACCTCTGCTCAAGTTTTCGGTAAAGGCCCGTAAGAAAGTCGGCAAACTCGGAATGAGACTGCCGATCTATATCGGTTCTGTACTTTGCTGGCTCGGTACCGGTGTATGGCATGGATTTTCACTCAACTTCATCATCTGGGGAATGCTCAACTGTGTGATCATTGTCATATCCGAGGAGCTTGCCCCTCTGTACGAGAAATTCCATAACCGTACACATCTCAAAGGCAGGATCGGCTATACAGTATTTGAAGTGATCAGAACATTCCTCATGATGAGCATCATCCGTATCACGGATCTCTTTGGAAATAACATGGGGGATTATTTCAGCCGCGTAGCGTCACTTTTCTATACATTTAACTTCAATGTGCTTACCGACGGTACGCTCATGAATCTCGGTCTGCAGGCAAGAGATTATATTATTGTGGCATGCGGTGTCGCGGTCATGTATCTTGTCAGCGGTGTGCAGGCAAAGAAGGGCAGTGTCAGGGAGCAGATGCTAAGGATCCCTAGAGCGGCCAGATACGCGATCATAATCGCAATGCTGCTCGCTGTTATCCTGTTCGGAAGCTATGGAATGGGTTATGACCAGGCCAACTTCATTTATAACAAATTCTGATGAAAGGAGAGCGCTGTGAAGAGAAGTCCGAAGCATAAAAAGAAAAAAAGCAGGGCATTCATACCCGCGATCATAATCTCAGTCCTCGTTACCGCCGCGATCCTTTTATTCCTTCAGCGGCTTGTTACGCCGAAATATGTCACCTCCCTTAAGGAAGGCGCTATGACTTCAGAATACTACGCCGACAGATGGCCGAATGATGTCATCTTCCTTGGCGACTGTGAAGCATACGAAACTTATTCTCCCGTCACACTTTGGGAAAACTACGGCATTACATCCTATGTGCGCGGCAATTCCCAGCAGATGATATGGCAGAGCTACTATATTCTTGAGGATACTCTGAAATACGAGACTCCGAAGATGGTCGTGCTGAGCGTCTGTGACATGATGCATGACGATCCGGACAGCACCAACAACGACGATGAAAGAGAAGCCTATAACAGGATGTGCCTGGACGGGATGAACTGGTCCCTCACAAAGATCAGGGCCATCAATGCTTCCATGACTTCGGAAGAGAGAAAGAAGTCCGGCATCTGGTCTTATGTATTCCCGCTGCTCAGATACCACGACAGGATATTTGAACTCACTGACGAAGACACTGAATACCTCTTTAAAAAGGGTGAGCCTGTAACTGACAACGGCTATCTCATGCAGGTTGGCGTTAAGTCAGGCGCTGATACAAATTATCCCGAGAAGCCTCTTGTCAATTATACTTTCTCTGACCTTAACTATTCATATCTTGATAAGTTCAGGGAATTATGCGACAAAAACAACATTACGCTCGTACTTGTCAAATCACCGTCCCTTTATCCTATCTGGTATGACCAGTATGATGAGCAGATCCGTGAGTACGCCGACAAGTACGGACTTCTGTACATCAACACTCTGGATACCCAGAAAGATTACGGACTTGACTGGGCTACAGACACTTATGACGCTGGACTTCACCTGAATGTATACGGCGTTGAAAAAGTTACTCTTTATGTTGGAAATATAATCAAAACAGAGTATAATCTAGAAGATCATCGCGGAAACGAAACACTCGCCAGCGTCTGGGCTGAAAAGTGCGCCGCATATAGGGCACGCAAGGAAGCGCTGCTCAATGAAGAAAAAGATTGAGGTTTAACAATGAAAAACAGATTTATTTTGGCAGCCGCCGTATGTGTATGCATTTTCGCACTTGCAGCATGCGGAGGTTCAGGAGAAAAAGAGACAACTAAAGCACCCCAGGGTCAGGGGCAGGATCAGACAACCGGTCAGGCTCCTTCATCATCAAGTGCTTCAGGTTATGTATTTACCTATAAGGGTGTTGAGATCTATGCAGGTGAAGATGCTTCTGTGATCGATCAGCTCGGAGAGCCCAAAGACTACAGCGAATCCGCTAGCTGCGCTTTCGAAGGCATGGACAAGCAGTATTTTTACGGTAGTTTCTATGTTACTACCGGAACCCTCAAAGGAAATGAATTCATCGCAAATTACTGGTTTGTCGATGATACAGTCGAAACTGATGAGGGCTTATGCATAGGAGACAGTCAGGACAAGGTAGAGCAGCTCTACGGTGCTGACGGATTCAACGGAACAAACGCTTACATTTATGACAAGGATGACTGTGAACTGACTATCATCATCGAGGACGGTTCTGTTTCATCGATCCAGTATGCTTATATAAGCTAATTTATGTTTTGACCATGATCACACGGCGCAGGGATGTTAACAGCTCTTCTGCGCTGTTTGTTTAATACAAGGAGTTTACTATGGCAAATGTCCTGGAGTATCTTGAACATTCAGCATCACTGATGCCTGACAAGACCGCTGTCGCTGACAGGGAACACAAATATTCATTCAAAGAACTTAAAGAGGCAGCAATGCTTCTTGCGGGGATACCTGCGCTTAAAGAAGCACCGGCAGGAGCTGTCGGCGTCATCGTTGAAAGAAATGCTGATGTCATCATGTATTTCATGGCGGTCCTTTACAGCGGGCATTATTATATCCCGCTCGATCCCGAGATGCCGGCAAAGAAGCTGAACATGATCGCTGACAATGCTGAGATATCTGTTGTCATCGGAAACGAAAGCCAGCGAGGGATCGCTGATCAGATCGAAAGGGAGATTACTTTTGTCACTCTTGCCGATCAGGCAGGCACAGAACCTTGTTCTGACGGCCTTAAATGCGGCGCGGATGACCCGCTCTTCATGATCTACACCTCAGGCTCAACAGGCGTCCCCAAAGGCGTTTTAAAGAGCCACAGGGCTGTCATGAGCTTTATAGACGCGTATGCTGAAGAATTCGGTTTTGATGAGAATGAAGTTATAGGAAACCAGACTCCTTTCTTCTTTGACGCTTCAGCAAAAGACATCTATCTGATGCTCAAGACAGGCGCGACCATGGAGATCCTTCCTACAGAATACTTCGCAATGCCTCCGTCACTGATCAAATACATGAACGAGAGGAATGTCACATTCATTTCATGGGTTCCTTCAGCGCTGTCTGTCATAGTCCAGCTGAACACTTTCAAGGCAGTTCTTCCCACAACACTGAAGAAAGTATTCTTTGTAGGTGAAGTCATGCCCATGAAGCATCTCAACAAATGGAGGGAAGCCCTTCCGGACCTCACTTATGTAAATCTCTACGGATCAACAGAGATCGCCGGCATATCCTGTTTCTACAGAGTAGACAGGGAATTTGAAAATGATGAGAATCTTCCCATGGGCAAGCCTCTTTCAAACTGCCGCGTCTATCTGCTTGACGGAGACAAGGTCGTCACTGAAAAGGACCATATAGGCGAGATGTATGTTGTATCCGATGCAGTTGCCCTCTGTTACTGGAAAGACCCGGAAAAGACCGATTCCTGCTTCGTAGTGAAGGATTTCGGCGAAGGCCCGGTCAGGGCATACAAGAGCGGCGACCTTGCAAGATATGATGAAAACGGTGACCTCGTATTTGCGTCCAGGTCAGATTTTCAGATCAAGCACATGGGACACAGGATCGAACTTGGCGAGATTGAAACTGTTGCCGGTTCTCTTGATGACATCCAGAGATGTGCGTGCCTGTACAATGACAAAAAGAGCAGGATAGTGCTTTTCTGTCAGCTTGTTCCGGGATCGGCTCTTACGGGCAACGACATAAAGGCCGCGCTTACCGAAAAGCTCTCATCCTACATGGTGCCGAACAGGGTCAACATCCTGGAATCTCTTCCTTATAACGCAAATAACAAGATAGACAGAGTCAAGCTTAAAGAGCTTCTCTGAAAAAGAACAGAAATGAAAAACTCCGCTTTCTTAAAAAGCGGAGTTTCTTTTTGCTTTATATCCTACCGTCAGTCATCTGCCTGAATGGCACTTATGATGTCGTGCCATGTGTCACAGCTCGGATTAGGATAGTAGTTCTCGATCCTTGTGTTGTCATCATATCCGGTCCAGACACCGACAGTGTATCTGCTTGTATATCCTATGAACCATACATCCTGGTCGCCTGTGGATGTTCCGGTCTTTCCGGCGCATCTGATACCGTCAACGTCAGCATTTTCTGCTGTTCCGTACAGAGTATTTGCATAGAGCATGTCATCCATCTGTTCGACTGTATCATCACTTAGGATCTTATCGGCATCGCTTCCGTGGGATACAATGGTATTGCCATGCGTATCAACAATGGAGTAGAAGAGATAAGCTTCTGTGTATATGCCGTCCCTCGCAAAAGCCGTGAAAGCATTTGTTATCTCAAATACGCTGAGTCCGTCTGTCAGACCACCGAGCGCGATCGCAGAGTATTTCTTGTCTTCCTCAACAAGTGTGGAGATCCTGAATTTCTGTGAGACCCAGTAATATGATTCCTCAAGTCCCAGCAGTTCCACAACTTTAACAGCGATCGTGTTGCAGGAATATGTAACAGCATATTTCATCGACATGGTGCCGTTGTAGCCGCCGTATGCATTTACAGGCCAGGGATTGCCGTCTTCATCATATTCGAACGGGGAGTCAACCATTGATGAATATTCTGTTATGAGCCCCTCCTCAAGAGCGGGAGCATAGGCGCACAGAGGCTTAATGGAAGATCCGGGCTGCCTCAGCGCATCTGTGGCACGGTTAAATGATCTGCTCTCAGTCTTGCCCCATGCACCGCCTTCAAGAGCGATGACAGCGCAGTTGTCATTGTCTATGACGACACAGGCAGACTGCGGAGCTTCATCTTTATCAGCATCCACAATATTAATATGATCTTCATTAAAATCAGGATCCAGATATATCTTGTCCAGTTCTTTCTGAACATCGGGATCAAAAGCAGTATAGATACTAAGGCTTCCGTTATAGAGCTTTGAAAAGGCGGTATCGGAATCACAGTCATAATAATCCATGAGATCCTGGATCGCCTTATCGATAACCACGTCCTCATACCATGAATAGATATGATCCGAGCCTTCTGTAACAATGGAGTAGGAAGGTGAGCCATCCTTAAATACAAATGAGTCGCGCTCCTCCTCATATATGAAAGTAGCTTCGTTGTTCTCATCGAGCACAACAGAAAATCCTATCTCTGCAAGAGCCCTTAACTCATCTGTCTCTGATATGTATCCCTGGTCGCACATCTCATGGATCACGACAGCAGCCCTGAACTTGACATGCTCGGGGAATCTGTAAGGATCGTAATATGAAGGGTTATTGGTGATGCTAACAAGGCAAGCTGCTTCCACGAGCGAAAGATCTGCGACATTCTTGTCGAAATACTTGTGGGATGCCGCGTAAATGCCATAGCAGTTGCTGCCCAGATAGATATTGTTCAGATACAGTTCAAGGATCTGCTCCTTGGAGTACATCTGCTCAAATGAAAGAGCTTCCAGTATCTCTGTTATCTTTCTTGTGGCGTTTACAGTCCAGTTTCCGGTGAGGTTCTTTATGACCTGCTGGGTTATGGTGGAACCGCCGGCAGTCTCTTTTCTGTGTCTTACGACATAGTTGAATGTTGATTCGATTGTCCTCAGCCAGTTGACGCCGTGATGCTCCCAGAAAGTCTTATCCTCGATGGCGACGGCAGCATTTATGACATTTTCCGGAATCTGATCAAATGTAAGCCAGTTACGTTCCTCTTCGGTATAGAGTGTATCAAGTACGGCCCAGGAATCACTGTTCTTGTCCCAGTAGTAAAGAGTAGTGGGACCTGATGTGTCAAAAGCTGATGTCTCTATCTCGGCGACTGCGGCATCCATTTCCGGCTTGATCTCCAGATACTGGTTATACGCAAAAAGCAGGCCGGATACACCGGCTGCAGTGATGATGATCAGAAGCATGAGAATGATGTATCCGATCGTCTTGCCTATTATCTTTAATATCTTTAAAATTACTTTTCCGACCATTCTTGTTCCGTTCTGTTCGAAATTTAACTTAAGTATTGTATCATCAATGTCATTAAAATAACACCAAAAAATGTCTTTTCTGTAAAAATACGCATAATTTTTCAATATTCTGATATAATCATCAATATCTGATTAAAACCCGTTTCATCGGGGGATCATCGCGAGGGGACATGCCGCAGTTTGCATCTTATGACGAAGGAATAAATGATCTTAATGTGCCTCAGAACATAGTATGGCACACAGGATCTCTTGCTGATTTCAAGTCAGCCGTGCTCCCGTTCATCAGACATATCGGTGAGGCCGGAGCGCATACCGTCTATATCCACTTTTCAAGCTGTGAAAAGATGCTCGATGACGATGGCGCAGACGAGCTTAAGGAGATAAATCTTTCCCGCCGTTTTGAAGCATTTACAGTGGATGTTTCAAATGTCATCAATGAAAACGGCAGCGGGATCCTTTATATTTTTGATTCCCTTTCAGAACTACAGACAGCATGGGCTACAGACATGATGATGGAGAATTTCTTCGCTGTCATCACGCCAATGATCCTTAAGAAGTCATGCAAGGCCTTTTTTCCGCTGATACGGGGAAGGCATTCACTTGCCTCCATAGAAAACATAAGATCACGGACGTCAGCTTTTCTTGAACTGTACTCAGATTTCAAGAACCTCTTCATGCGGCCTGTATGGCTGAGCGGGAAGGAAGACCGCATTTTCAATGTCCCTCATGTATTTGATGAGCTCTCAGGGTCTTTTATCCCTATCACTGACGGTGTTACCGAAAGCCACTTCAGAAAGGCAGTGGATCTGGAGCTTAGAAAAGTCCGCAGCAGCAACAGGGACAGCTGGGACAAATTCTTCGATGATGTCCAGAGGGACTTTGAAGACGGCCGTGATGTCACAGAAGGATGCAACCGCATGCGTGACATAATGATGAGCCGTGACGGACATATACGGCATCTGCTTGAAAAACATTTCTCGCCTGAGGATTATTTTTTCGTTAAAGAGCACATGGTCGGTACCGGCCTTATAGGCGGCAAATCCTGCGGAATGCTCATAGCGCGCAAGATCATGGAAAACTGCTGTCCCGATATTTACTACAGGATGGAGCCTCATGACTCTTTCTTTGTCGGATCGGATGTTTTCTATACATATATAGTCGAAAACGGATTCTGGGACATGAGGGTGCGCCAGAGGACGCCTGAAGGGTATTTCACCCTTGCCGATGAATTCTCCGAGCTTCTTCTTCATGGCACTTTCCCGGAGAAGATCGAGAAAGAGTTCATCTCACTTCTTGAATACTACGGAAATTCTCCTGTGATAGTACGTTCGAGCAGCATACTTGAGGACGGTTTCGGAAATGCTTTTGCAGGCAAATACGAATCAGTTTTCTGTCCCTGCACCGGAACTGCCCGTGAGCGTCTTGCCGAATTTGAAAACGCTGTAAGAGTCGTATACGCCAGCACACTCAGCAGATCGGCTCTTGATTACCGCATGCGCAGAGGACTTGATAACAGGGATGAGCAGATGGCTCTCCTAGTCCAGCGTGTAAGCGGTTCTCATTATGATAAGTATTACATGCCCTGCGCTGCAGGCGTAGGCTATTCCTACAGCACATATACATTTCTTGATTCACTCGATCCCAAAGCCGGCATGCTCCGCCTGGTCATGGGTCTCGGTACCGGCGCTGTTGACAGGACCAACGGTTCCTATCCGAGGCTTGTAAGCCTTGATCGTCCTACTGCTGTCCCTTACAGATCCAAGTCCGAGCACCACAAATATTCACAGAGAAATGTGGATCTGCTGGACAGGGAAAGCGGCGAGCTCCTTCATCTGCCATATCACTCAATTGATAAATTCTTACCGCCCCACATAAAAGCTGCTGTCCTGACACATGACCGTGAAGCAGAACAGATGCTGGCAAACATGGGAAAGAGACGGGATGTTGTCTACATATCCTGTGACGGGCTTGTAAAAAACACCGACATAATGAAAGACATGAGGGACCTCCTTCATACACTTGAGGAGGAATACGGACAGCCTGTTGACATTGAATTTACGATCAATCTCGCGGCTGACGGAGAATATGTCATCAACCTGCTCCAGTGCAGGCCGCTGCAGCATTTTGTCGACAGTGGAAGGCAGCTTATTCCTGACAATTTAAACGACAGCCGCACTGTTCTTGACATATCACACTGCACACTCGGTCTTTCCCAGAAAACTGAGATCGATTGGATATTGTATGTCGATCCTAAAAAGTATTATGAACTTCCGTACAACCAGAAAAGCGAGATCGCCAAGCTCATCGGCTCGGTAAACTGGTATTTCAGGGAAAAAGAGCAGACGATGATCCTAATGGTTCCCGGGCGTATCGGAACTTCATCGCCTGAGCTTGGAGTCCCCACCGCATTTTCAGACATCAGCGGCTTTAAAGCCATTTTTGAGATCGCGGAATCAGGGTCCGGCTACAATCCCGAGCTTTCTTACGGAAGCCACATATTCCAGGATCTGGTCGAGAGCGAGATACTATACGCCGCTGTATTTGAAGATGAACGCAGAAGAATATTCACCCCTGATCTTTTCAGGGCTTTTGGAAACAGCCTGGGCGGGATAGTGCCGCAAGCGGAAAGATTTGAAAGCATTGCCGGTCTGTACCATGTATCCGGCAAAGGGTGCATGATGTATCACGATCTTTTGAATGAGCATCTGGTCTGCTGCTTTGAGGAGAAATGAGGAACTGATAATGACAGATTTGAACAGAAGATACTATCATTTATCAAATGACATATTAGACGGCGGTCTGCCTGAGCTGATGAATGTAACTCAGATATCTGATGCTTTTGAGAGATTATCAGCAGCATTACAGAGTGAAAGAGACAGCCTTTTATCAACACCTGATGAACTGTTCAGGATAGTTGAGAATTTAAGCCGGCCAAGCGAGCTCTGGCGCACAAAAGCACAGCTTCTTACGCTTGAAGACAGCATCGGCTCAGATTACGGCAGTTCAGTGAATACTGTCCTTTCTTATCTGTTTGACATGATGTTTTACGGTCCCCGTTCCATCCGCCGTGCCGCAGCTTCAGCTGCAGGCAACATACTTGCAGCTGCATGTCAGAAAGACATGTCAGTGTGGACCGAACATCTCCATAAGATCCTTTTCATAAAAACAAGCAGGCCTTCCGAAAGCGGAGGACTGTCTGAAGACCCTCTGCGTGTCATTTTCCTGATCGTCTATGCCAAAGTGCCCGATAACCTTAAGAGGACCATACTGAACAGTTATGCAGCTTTCTTTAAATCCACCAGATGGGATGCGTGGACGTGTCTGCGCCTTATCAGCGGTATTTTCACTATCCCCGTAAAAGAATGGGGCGCGATGCAGCGCGGATATATCGGCGGATTCATCAGATATTTCCTCAGGAAAGACAACAACGCCGAAGTCCGGATCGCATCTCTTTATCTTCTGAACGTCTGGCTTGAGCAGGGATGGCGTCCTTCTGAAGACTTTGCCGGTTTTCTGATGCAGTCTTTCAGGGAAATGTATGACAGCCCTGATATTTTAATAACCAATGCCGACAACGTGCTCATCAGGCAGATATGCACTATGCTCGGCACCGAGGGTGAGATCAGTTTCATGCCCACTCCCGACGAAGGTGTTCTATTTAAAGATAACATGAGAGCCGATCGGTCATGGATCTTTAAACTCATAAATTTACTTATACTAAGACAGAGATATGAAAGGGCGGATATAGAAAGCAGCAGTTTTTCAACATATGTTGCCCAGCTCATGATACTGCTCAGGCTCAATCCTGACGAGATCGTTTTCCAGAGGGCAGGAGAGGACATCCTTGAATTATCGGGCCGCATATCTGATCAGCAGAAGTATGAGATAGTCAAAGACCTGTTAAAAATACTTGAGACAGGATATGACGAAACCGGTTATGTCCCTGATTTTCTGGGCAGATTCTTTGATACGCTGAGCATCTCAAGCAGGATCGAACTGTTTGAAGACATTCAATATCTGGCTTCGAGTCCTGATCCGGCCACCGTGGGAAGGATGCTTGAAACAGTCTGCGGTATACTTAAGATCATGTCCGAAAAGGCAGATCCGGAAGAGCAGGAGCTGAAACTGTTCGGAAAACTGTGCGGCTTGCTAAGGCGCGGAATGTACAGTGACGATCCGGACATGGTATCCCGGAATCTGTTTTTCACAGGATACAGCGTTTTCAGTGCGCTTGAAAACACTAAGGTCCGGCCGGACGACGGACGCAATGACTGCTATGCCGATCTGGCAAGGGATACCCTTATCTGCATGAAGAACATAATATACCCCGACATCATGTGCCACACTGTACCTGTAAGGCACATATCAGGATATTTAAAAAAACTCAGCAGTGTATTTATTGAAAACGACAGACCTGTCGCGTTCTTTTCTTCGAGTTTCGATCCTTTTTCAAACGGTCACCGCGCCATTGTCCGGGAAATCGCTGACATGGGATTGCTTGTATACATAAATGTGCACAACTTTGCATGGAACCGCAACATGCAGCCAATGCATATCAGGAGGCAGATCGCTGCCATGTCTGTCACTGACATGGCCAATGTCAGGATGTTTCCCGAAGAGATCTCGGTAAATACAGAGAATCCTGAAGATCTTAAGCTGCTTTCGTCTCTTTTCCCCGGCCGCAAGGTCTGGCTGGTCATGGGAAGCGACCGTGTTGAAAACGACCTGATATACAAGCAGCCGCCTTATGAAGGTTCTGTCCATTCATTCCCGCACATCATATTCGTCAGGAATGAATCTTCAGGATTCATTGATACAGACATACTGAAAGAGCGCCTTTCGGGCGATGTCATTACATTAAAGCTCCCTGTTTACTATGAGCACATGACATCACGTGAGATCCGGCGCAATATCCAGGAAGGTAAATCGATCGAAGGTCTTGTGAGCCGTCAGATAAAACACTTTATTGAGCGTCACAACCTGTATTCCGACAACAGATTTTTCAAGCCGGATGTCGTCAATGAGCCTGTAGAGACAGAAACAGGTCCTGATTCATGCAGCATATATCTGATCAAAGACGGCTCAAAGCATCCGGCCGGAACGCTGTATTTCCGTGAATGCACTGATGAACAGGGAGTCCCCGGTTTCGAACTTACAGGAAAAGAAGCCGGAACCGAAGATAAAAAATACTTTGAGATCCTTCTTGATGAGACAATGATGGTCCTTCAAAAGACCGGAAGAAAATTCTGCACATGCCCGGAAGGCATATTCAGTGATGACATGCTTGAGCGCAGGGGATTCATAAAAGATCCATCCGGAAACTGCCATACCGTACGGATCGATAATCCCATACTGCTGTTTACGGATGTAACGTCATTCATCTCTGATGATCTGGATGTTCAGGCAAATATCATGGCTGTGGCAGGCGGAAATGCCAGGAGACTGCAGAAAGCTGCTGCCGGACTGTATCCGGGAAATCTTGTACTTACAGTCATATCCGAGCTGCTGAACTACAGGCTTGGTGAAAAGATCAGGTCGATCTGCTGCGCGGACGGCAATGACAGGATATGTGTTCCTTTCGGAAAGATCCTTAAATATGTCAGCATACCTGATGTCGTGATGATGCCGCTAAGTACAGAGAAGAGATACGATCCTGAACTGACTAACTTCAATATCACTGAAAAGACCGGATATCCGGCGCTTCCGGCACAGATAAGGACGATCAGATCCATGAACAGGCCTTTTGTTCTTGTTGATGATCTTTACCACAAAGGCTACCGCATGGACAGGATATCTGCCAGCCTTAAGGAAGAGGGCATCCGTGAAGACTGCCTCATTGTCGGCGTACTTTCAGACAGGGGCCGGGCACTTGCAGAAGAGAAAGGGCTTCATGTTGAAGCCGCTTATGAAGTTCCAAACCTCAGGCTCTGGATCAATGCCTCTGACATGATACCGTTCTTCGGTACTGACAAGATAGACTCA
>SVDE01000157.1 GCA_015057955.1 Lachnospiraceae bacterium
GATAAGCAGTATTGGATCTCCGTCTATTACATAGTTGTTTTCTTTAGCGTATTTTTCTATATCTTTGAATTTGGAAGCAGCCATTTTACTGCCTCCTCTGAATACCAGGGAAATGTAAGTGCCTCCCTTAAGAGTACTGTTACCTGAGTTGTCGATGATTATGACCGATTTGAACTTTGACTGTATACATCCGTTTTCGTCGTGTGATACATCCATTTCTCTTCCCACATTCATGTTTCCGAGAATGTACTGGGAATCCGGAAGTTCCTCCTGAATTTTACGGGCAGCAGTCAGATAATCTATTTCATTTTCAGAACGCAGGGGATAGCGAAGACAGTTTCTGTCGGGGAGAGTGACCGTGAAGCATATATCAGTCACCTTGTAAGATAAACCCGTAAGATTATTGATCCTGCTGTATACCTGTTTTTCCATCTTTCTGAGGGATGATATCTGTTCACGTATTATTTCCAGCTCCTTGTTCAGAAAAGCAAGGGAGGAATCCAGAGACCTGTTTTTGAAATATTCGCCGATCTCATCCAGCGAAAATCCCAGTTTTCTTAAGTCATAGATAATATCCAGATTGCTTATGTCCAAATCACTGAACATCCTGTATCCGTTGGGAGCGCGGTAGGGGGATATAAGTCCTATTTCTTCGTAATAGCGGATTGTATCTGAATTCAGATGGTATATTTTGGCCACTTCGCCGATATTGTATAGATCTTTTTTCATTTTTTCCTCGTATTATTCAAATGATTTTATAATTTATATATTCATAATTATAACATACTACTATTATTAATATGGCGCAATGTGTAATATTATGATAATATTTGAATTATTATAATTTTCAAAAAAATCTTGACCTTGGAACAATACGAAGGTTTAAAATTAAGAAAATAAATAATGCTTTAACGGTTTAATGCAATAGATAATTTCTTAAAATATCTGAATGTGAGGTATCAAAAATGTTGGAGACTAAACTTTATTACGATGGGGAATGGAACTCCGCTTCGAGTACCAGACCAACCTATAATCCCGCAACCGGTGAGGTGATCGCCTATGTTGCGGAAGCTGATGAAAAAGATACGGAAAAAGCCATAGCTTCTGCGCGTAGGGCTTTTGATGAGGGCGAATGGCCCCATTGGCCTGCAGCCAAACGTGCAGCGGTAATGAATAAAGCTGCGGAACTGTTTCTCCGTGACGCTGAGAAGCTGTGGAGGGCAGAGGCTGACAATGCAGGTAAGCTTTATAATCAGTCAGTCGATGATCCTACGGATATCGCAAGTATTTTCAGGTATTTTGCCGGGATCGCTACTTTGCCCAGCGGACAGACATTTAATTCCAGAGAAGATATCTTCGTAATGAATGTCAGGGAACCTATAGGAGTGACCGCTGCCATAGTACCCTGGAACTATCCGCTGTTCATTACTGCTGCGAGTATCGCACCTGCTCTGGCAGCAGGAAATACTGTTGTGATCAAGCCTGCGTCCGTGACACCTTTATCAACGGTATATATGGTTGAGCTTATGGAAGAAGCAGGTTTTCCTAAGGGCGTTGTAAATCTGGTGACCGGTTCCGGCTCTGTCGTAGGAGATGTTATCTCAAAGAGTCCGGACGTGGATCAGATAGTGTTTACCGGCGGTACTGATACCGGAAGACGGATCATGAGTCTTGGCGCATGCAATGTAAAGCGTCTGGAACTTGAAATGGGCGGCAAATCTCCCATTGTGATGTTTGCGGATTATGACAAGGAGATAGCTGCAGACAATATGCTCATGGGAATGTTTTGCAATAACGGACAGTTATGTACGGCGAGCACCCGTCTCATAATTGAAGATTCCATCTATGAAGATATGATAGAGATCCTTAAGGAAAAGACAGAGAAGCTCACTCTCGGTACCGGCGATGACAATGCTGATATTTCATCCCTTGTTTCTCCTGAACACATGCAAAAGGTTCTGGCATATATCGAGAAAGGCAAGGAAGAAGGAGCCAGACTCGTATGCGGAGGCTACAGGGAGACAGAAGGCAAATTCGCCAAGGGCTGCTATGTCAGGCCGACACTTTTTGCTGATGTAACTGAAGATATGACCATTGCCAAAGAAGAGATCTTCGGACCTGTCATAGTCATCCAGAAATTCAGTACTGTAGACGAAGCCATCAGGATCGCCAATGCAACTCAGTATGGTCTTGCAGGAGGCGTCTTCACCAACGATATGCAGAAGGCGCAGAAGGTGATAAGAAGAATGAGATCCGGTATCATCTGGGTCAACACTTATCTTCAGGGCATCTCCGACTGCCCTGCAGGCGGACTGAAGCAGAGTGGCCTCGGTGTTCTTTCCGGATTGAGAGGTCTGGAAGCATTTACTGAATCCAAAAGGGTCAACATCAGGATGACGCCGGGCAAGTTCGGCATGTTCAACGTTTAAAAGGAAGGAGCGATAGTATGAGAAAAGCAAACTTAGTCGTCATAGGTGCAGGTAACATAGGGCTGGCCCATATAGCTGCAGTTGCAGGGCTGGAAAATACAAATCTCTATGGCATCTGTGATACGAGACCCGTGGGAGAAGAGGTTGCAGGACAGTACAATACCAGATACTTCAGATCTGTTGACGAAGTATGTGCGGATCCGGATGTTGACGGAGCAGTAGTCTGTGTACCCGATGCTTTCCATAAAGATGTGTGTATTCAGCTAGGAAAAGCCGGGAAGCATGTACTGGTTGAAAAGCCAATTGCCCCGACGGTAAAAGAAGCAGAGGAAATGCTGGAAGTCTTTAAAGAAAACAATGCATTCCTCGGCGTGGCTCAGTGTACGGCATTCATTGCGCCGAATGTTGTCGGAAGACAGGATTATCAGGCGGGCAAGATCGGAGAAGCAGTTCATTTTTCAGTAAGGCATCAGGTTGACTGGGGCTGCGGATTCGATGTAAAGGACAGAGCGCATGTAATGTTCTATATCGGTATCCATGATCTTTTCAGCATCATGTATATTACAGGGCTCAGGGTCAAAACTGTATACTCCAAGGCTGTTTCCAAGATCATGGGCGATGCTCATGACGGTATAGCTACTGTCTTTACCATGGATAACGGTGCAACAGGCTGTCTGGAGGTCGGGTGGTATATCTGTCCTCCGCATCTTCCGGACATAATGGAGTTTGAGATCTTCGGAACAAAAGGCACTTTGATAAATGACTACAAAAAAGCAGGTCTCAGAATTTGTGACAGCAACATGGCTAAAAACAGAGACTTGTATTATCTGTATGCTAGTGACTACGGCTTGAGAGGTTCTCTTGCTGAAGAAGTAAGATCCTTTGCAGAGTGCATTTTTGACCGCGACAGAAAGTACGAAGTGGATAATGAACTTGCAGTATACTGTGTCAAAGTAATCGAAGCAATTTTCCGGTCAGTGGAGACCGGCCAGGAAATAGAAATATAATCATTTAATTTAAAAGAAAAGGAGGCAAATAAAGTGAAAGGAAAGAGAAGTATTGCGCTGTTACTGATGCTTCTGATGGTTCTGCTGACCTTTGCGGGCTGCGGAAGTTCAGGTAATGGCGGTGGTTCCGGCGAAGGAGAAGCCAGAACAAACTTGGTTATCGGTATTGGAAGCGAACCCCAATCGCTGGACACTCACTACACCTTTGATGCTGCAGCAAAACAGGTCTGCGTTCAGATCTACGATCCGCTTGTATCCATCAGTGATGAGGGACAGGCAGAACCCAGGCTTGCTGAATCCTGGACGCTCAGTGAAGACGGGCTTACTTACACATTTAAATTAGTTGAAAATGCCTCGTTTACCAGCGGACGTCCCTTCAATGCGGAATCTGCCAAGGCCAATCTGGAGAGAGGACTTGAAAGCCCTTACAGAAAATCCATGCTTAAGCAGATCAAGGAGATCAACGTACTTGGTGAGTATGAGCTGGAGATCGTACTCAGTGAGGTCTACGGACCGTTCCTTAAAGGACTCAGCGCTCTCGGTATCGTAGATATTGAAGCAGCTGAAGAAGCAGGAGCTGATGAATTTGCCAGAAATCCGGTTGGCACAGGTCCGTATAAACTCAAAGCCTGGGAGACAGGAGAGAAGGTCATTCTGGAAGCAAATGATGACTACTTCCGCGGTGCACCTTCCATCAAGGAACTCGAGTTCAAGATCATACCTAACAGCAATACCATGCTGATCGCTCTTGAAAACGGAGAGATCGATGTTGCTACGGATATCGATTCCATGGACATTCCTGATGTTGAAGCCAATGAAGCTCTTCAGTTGAAAGAGACCCCTATGACATTCGTAGAATCTTTGCTTATCAACTGTGAGAAAGAGCCTTTCAATGATCCTCTTGTAAGAAGAGCTATCCTTATGTGCATCGACAAGCAGTCGATCATAGATGTAGCCTTCGATGGAAGGGCAATGATAGCAGATCAGCCCATAACACCTTATCAGTACGGTTATTCTTCGACCTTCAAACCAACTGAAAGAAATATCGAAGAAGCAAAGAAACTCCTGACTGAAGCCGGATATCCTGACGGATTCTCCTGCACGATCACAGCAATGGAAGGATTCAGAAAGAAAACTGCCGAAGTCATCCAGTCTAATCTTAAAGAGATCGGAATAACTGCAGAGATAGAGCTTCTGGAATTCGGTACCATGCTTGATGAAGGCGCTGCAGGAAACTTCGAACTGTATGTTATGGAAGCAGGTGAAGGATGCTACGAAGGATTCTACATCATTCTCTATCAGTTCCACACAGACCTCTGGGGAGAAGCCGGCAACTACGGCCGTTTCGGAAATAAGGAGATGGACAAGCTCATCGACGCTGCTCCCGGAGAAGTAGATCCCGAAAAATCACTTGAAATTTATAACAGGATAATCGAGATACAGGACGAAGAAGCATATGGAGTACCGCTCTTCATCAGATACTCCAATATCGCCGGCAATGCCAACCTGGATGGATTATATGCTCACTCCATGGGCCGTGTTGAATACTACAGATTTAGCTGGAAATAGTGACAGCATAAAATAAAAGGAGGCTTTCAATATGATCCGTTATATATTGAAAAGACTGCTTATCCTTATACCTATTATTCTGGCAATATCATTTATTGTTTTTGCGATTATGTCTTTCTCTCCGGGTGACCCGGTTCGTATGATGCTGGGCACCAACGCCGATCCCGCAGATGCTGAAGCACTGAGAGAGCAGTTGGGTCTGAATGATCCTTTCCTAGTTCAGTATTTCAACTATATTAAAAATGCGGTGCTCCATCTGGATTTCGGCACATCTTATACAACAAAACAACCAGTGTTTAATGACATAATCGGAAGATTCCCTACCACGGTGACCCTCACCGTGGGAGGGATCATTATAGCAGTTGTGGTGTCATTACCTATAGGTATAATATCAGCAATCAAACAGTATTCTTTAATGGATAACATCACTGTTTTTATGTCCATGGCTTTTACTGCCATTCCCAATGTATGGCTTGGTCTGATGCTCATGCTTCTGTTTTCCTATACGCTGGGCTGGCTGCCTTCAAGCGGAATAGACTCGCCATTGGGGTACATATTGCCTATGATC
>SVDE01000158.1 GCA_015057955.1 Lachnospiraceae bacterium
CATTTAATCCTGAAGCCATAAAGTCTTATGGTTATCTTGCCGGCATCACATATGATTTCTTCAGTGAAACTGATTATGACCTTGCACTGCAGGAGACAGCTGACGATGGAAGGACTACTCCGTATTATGTGGTCTCTGCGGAAGAACTGGCAAATGCTGATGTGATCGTAACGACCGGATGCATTCCGCTGCAGACCATGACCGACTCGCTCGGAGACACGGAATATAAGGGGATCATCATCTCAGAACTGCCGGAAGCTTTCCATGAAGAGGAAACCGCGGATGAAAAAGCCCTTACATGGGGATTTTATATCGGAAGCGCATTCAGCGAGGCACTTAACCCGGTCGACATATGTGCATATTATTATGAACATTTTCTGGGATATGAAGACAGGGCAGCGCTGAAAGAAAAGGTGGATTCGGTTTTCTCATCCATAAAGTTTTACAGGGGATATTCCAATACTCTCGGTGAAGGATATGATCATGACATCATAGAGGACATGATCATGAGCGGAACGTTCTTTTACATGGATAACCGTGACGTGTTCGAAGGCGGAGCGTTTGACATGAACGGAATGAGCAGCTGGGAGCCGTTTGCCGAGCCGGAAGAGGATGTCCCAGAAACCGAAACGACAGAGCCGGAGACGGAGACCGAGACTGAAACAGAGACAGAAACAGAAACGGAGACCGAGACCGAAACAGAGACTGAGACCACATCTGAAGAGACGGCCGAAACTGAAAGCAGCGAAACAACTGCTGCTGAGACTGCCGCCGAAACTACCGTACGTGAGGAGATACCTATATATGAACTGCCGTCCTGGATCGGTGCGGCAGTCGGAGCACCGATAGTGATCGCCGGACTCATAATTTATATAATTTATATGAAGAAGAAAGACTGAGTAGATTATACCGGCAAATAAGGGTATAATAATATGATGATATTGTTAAAAGCTTCAACTGAAAGGGATCAGTTATGCATAAGAAGATAACAGCAGCCATTCTCGGGCTGTGCATGATAATAGCAGTTGCAGGCTGCGGAAAAATAAGTACAGCGCAGAAGAGAACACTTGAAGATTTCCAGAAGATAGCAAAAGAGCCTTCTGTCTATTTTTCTGCTTTCAAAAAATTCACTTCTCTGACCGATCTTTCCACACTTGTACTGACTGCTGATGCCGAGCCGGATGTGACTACCGAAAGGCATACTGCCGAGACCTCAGCAAAGATCTACAGCAAGAATACGACCAGTTCGGGTGTGCTCGGAGAATTCAAGGAAGATGACGAGGTCATGGTCATTGAGAAAATGACCGGAACTAACTGGTACAAGATCAAATACAACGGAAGAGTGGCTTATGTACAGGCGTCGGTCCTGGAAGTAAAGAGCGACTCTGCCGGATCATACAATAATTATATCGGATACTCCGATGACATTGAGGACTTCGATGAGTCAGCCGCACACAACGGCGAGATCAACGAAGGCGACTTTGAACCCGGCGAGGATCCCGGCGAGGATCCCGGAACAGAACCCGGCGGCGAACCCGGAACAGAGCCCGGCGGCGAACCCGGAACAGAACCCGGCGGTGAGCCCGGAACAGAACCCGGCGGCGAACCCGGAACAGAACCCGGCGGTGAGCCCGGAACAGAACCCGGAACAGAACCCGGAACGGAACCCGGCGGTGAGCCTGGCGGCGATACACCTGGCGAAGGCGGCGAAGACGGCGGAGAATGACAGCAGGAGTTGATTACATGACAGGAAAGATCAAAAGATTAATAACCATGCTGTCTGCTGTATTCGTATTTTCAGCACTGCTTGCGTTTCCCGTGGTCACACTGGCAGATGCAAACATCAGCATGACAACACCCGATTCCGTTGCGGAGATTTCGGGAGATATTGAAATATCTGTTCAGATAACAGCTGATGAGCAGATAGGCACATATTTCATTGAGCTGGAATATGACAGTACCAGGATGCGTTATGTCAGAGGCGCTGATAATGAGCTGGACGGCATAATCACATTAACCGGTACAGGACTGAGCAATACCGTAAGTTATGACCTTAAGTTTACAGGCGCAACAGGCGGCGAAGCCGGCATCATAGTCAGGAATGCGCTTGTAAATAATACTTCAGGCAGCGCTGTTAACACGACTGACAGCGGCATGCTGACAGTTGTAGTGACCGGACAGACTGATAATTCAGCTTCATTTACGCAGAAACTCGCTGAAGAAGATGAGCTCTTAGGTGCAGGCCTTCCGATCTCGGGAACCATCCATGATGCTGAAGGAAATACCCTGTATGTCATCGACCTTACACGTACAACGCCTGACATAATGTTCTTCCCGTTTGATCTTCAGGAAGAAATGTTCGAAGGCCAGAAGCTCACATTTGCTGTAAATAAGGATCAGGTCATCAAGATGCTCCCACTCACGGATGCCGATGACAACATGTACCTCTACGCGGTGAACGGTGAAATGTTCTATCCCATGACGGACTATACAGACGCAAAAGGCGGCAGATATGTATATGTTGCCCTGGATGCATGTCCGACAATGCCGCAGAAGATAGCTTCCGATACCGAAATGTGGGATTACACTGTTTATGCCATAGGGCGTGACGGGCAGGGTGGTTTCTACCTGCTCAACAGCGAGGGTAATCTTG
The DNA here is from genome assembly GCA_015057955.1 of Lachnospiraceae bacterium. GTDB lineage: Bacteria > Bacillota > Clostridia > Lachnospirales > Lachnospiraceae > RGIG5612. The sequence continues at coordinate 2,654 of SVDE01000158.1, forward strand.
AACTGTATACCGTGCTGAACGCTACAACACTGACAGGCGCGGGCCTTTTCTCAAAAGTTTTTTCAGGCACGCCGATCCCGTGGGAGAGATACCTTATCATAGCGGCAGCAGTCATAGTGCTGATCATCATCCTGGTGATAATTTTGACGATCCTGCACAGGGGCTTGAAGAAGAGCAAGATACGCAAGGCAGCAGAGTACCAGTATGATTACAGCATAGAAGAGCCTGTAAGTGTCGATGAGGACATAAATGACATCGATGTGATCAGGAAAAGCGATGATGTCGAAGAAGAGCTTGAGAAAACTCCGGTAAGCCGCAGAGTGCAAACTGAAAATGAGACAGCAGGCCGGAAGAGCGTTGTCAGAGTGGATGACATCGACGATGTTAAGATCGTGAAAGAGGATGACAAAGCCGCAGAAGAACCTGAAGAGCAGGAAATGCCCGAACAGATTCCTGAGGTCACTGATGATGAAGACGAAGGTGAAGATGAGCTCATGTCTCTTGATGACATAGTGCTTACAGAGGAGGATGTTCCGGGCGGACCGGAAAATGTCTACCGCATACCGGATGCCCTCGCAGCAGATACACCGGCTGAGCCGGAGAAAGCAGAAGAGGAGTTGGCTAAGACGATCAGGATCGATAAGATCGAGGAAGAACTTGCCAAGGATCCTGAGCCGATAGGCGAAACACAGGCAATAGAAATAATGCTTGAGAAAATAGATCTGTGAATAATTATTTAGAAAGGAAAAACTATCATGAAAAACTATTTTGATCTTACAGGCCAGGTTGCTGTTGTAACAGGTGCATCAACAGGACTTGGAGTACAGATGGCAAAGGCTCTTGCAAATCAGGGATGCAATATCGTATGCCTCGCAAGAAGAAAAGAAAAAGTCGATGAGAATGCCAGACTTCTTGCAGAAGAGTTCGGCGTAAAGGCCATCGGCGTTCAGTGCGACATCACAAGCACAGAGCAGGTTGCTGCTGCTGTTGATGAGATCCTTGCTAAGATGGGCCGTATTGACATCCTGATCAATAACGCCGGCACAGGCGCTGTTGCACCTGCTGAGGCTATCACTGATGAGCAGTTCCTTGGCGAGCTCAACATCGACCTCTTCGGAACATTCAAGATGGCACGTGAGGTAGCTAAGAAGGCCATGATCCCTGCCGGATATGGAAGGATCATCAACATAGCTTCCATGTACGGACTTGTCGGCAACAAGATCGCTCCTGCTTCACCTTACCATGCTGCAAAGGGCGGCGTTGTCAACCTGACAAGGGCTCTCGCTGCTGAGTGGGGCGACAAGGGCATCACAGTAAATGCCATCTGTCCCGGATACTTCGAGACTCCTCTTACAAAAGAGACCCTCGAGACCGAGTTCTTCCAGAACTACGCAAGAACAATGATCCCTATGGCGCGTTACGGAAAAGAAGGCGAGCTTGATACAGCAGCCATCTTCCTTGCTTCACCTTGCAGCACATACGTAAACGGCCTCATCACTCCTGTTGATGGCGGATACACATCAATGTAATTAAAAATTGATGGGCCCGGTTTTGACCGGGCCCTATTTTTGTATCATTTGGTCAGCGCGCTGATGGCTGCAGGAACGGTTTCCTGAGCCTTGTCCTGGATCTGGTAAGCTATGATGCTGAATCCCGGGATGTATTTGGCATAACGCACCCTGACAGGCGAGTTGTTGCCGCTCTTGCTCTCTATCTTGTAGTCATAGTTGTGCTCGGGGTCCTCCAGGATATAGTCCAGAGTATCAGTCATGTCATACAGAACGCGGTTTTCCAGGTCTGTCATAAGATGATTCGGAAAAACCCAGTCGATGTCATCAATGTGCTCGTCGATCAGCCTGTGCATGAACTGCGTGTATTTGTATAACGAAGACTCTTCTAAGGGCTGGCTTACCGCGCCGCATCCTGAAATGTCGGAGCAGATGTTGTCGCCGGAGAAGAGAATTTTATTCTGCTTATCGAGGTACATCGCAGCACCAGGTCCGCCGTGGCCGCCTGAGTTCAGAAGTTCTATCTCGTACCCGTCTCCGAGGTCCCATTTATATCCGTCAGGTACACCGACTATCTCATAAGGGCGCAGGGTAGGGAGGTCTTCCTTATCGAACTGGAGCCAGATGTTCTCGCCCGTCTCCTTATTGAACAGATAATCCCACATGTGCTCGTTCTGCGCCTTAAGAAGCGGGACCAGAGCTTCATGGCAGTACACCTTGTCAAATCTGCAGTTTCCGAAAGCGTGGTCATAGTGGTCGTGCGAATTTGCCACGATAACTTCCATGCCTCCGGTTATCTCATCAATGAGAGCCTTTGTATCGCCCAGTCCGTATCCCGTGTCCAGAAGGAATGCCTTTTTAGGGCCGATCGTGAGCCACATCCAGAAATCGCCGGCACCGTCGCAGTTCTGCCCGTACAATCCGTATACATTATCCCTGAACTGATATACCTCAATGTAAGGGTTGCAGTCATATACTTTTCTGTTGTCAAAATGTTCCCGCACAGCCTTCATGTAAGCCCAGCTGATCGTGTTCTGCGGTCCGAACCAGAGCAGTCTTTTAGCCTTCGAAAGCCCGTTGATATCTGTCATTTCCTTTCTCATGTCCTACCTCCAAAATGCAAATGTTCAATAAATATTATACACAAAAAAGTGATGCCGTTCCAAGGAAAGTTCAGAACCTTTTTTCCTATGCCGCTAGGGGGCAGTTTGCCCCCTAGCGGCTATGTTTACGTCATAAACTGCCGGAAAACCAGGCGTTAGGGGGCAATTTCAGCGCAAAAGCAGGCGCTAGGGGGCAAAAACTGCCCCCTAACGCCGTAGTTTTTGTCAGATAATGTCGATAATAGTGGCGCTAGGGGGCAAACCGCCCCCTAACGCCGCCTTAGTTGCCCCTTAACGCCTGGATCC